>CAMNFR010000049.1 GCA_946537305.1 uncultured Lachnospiraceae bacterium
ACGGTCATATGCGGATACAGAGCGTAGCTCTGGAAAACCATGGCGATATCACGGTTCTTCGGCTCCACGTCGTTCATACGCTCGCCGCCGATATACAGATCGCCGGAGGTGATCTCTTCCAGACCCGCTATCATACGAAGGGTGGTGGACTTACCGCAGCCGGACGGACCTACGAAGATGATAAATTCCTTATCTTCGATTTCCAGGTTGAAATCCTTAACTGCTTCAAAACCGTTCTCATACTTTTTGCCGATATGCTGCAGGGATACGCTTGCCATAATGAGTCTCCTTTATATTGATGCTTTTATAAACGGGATCCAATGGGTCCGGCTGCCATCTGCAGCCTTCTCCAACCATGTACAATCCTACCGTATTTCCCTGTATTTGTCTATTCGGCAAAGGTCACGAACTTTCAGCCCATCCCTTTGTGCACTTTGTACAGACCGCTATCTGCGGGCTGTAAAATAAACATGATAGGCCTCCTGATCCACCTGGCACAGCGGGATCATCCGCCGTTTTCCGGCAGTCTCTCCCAGCTCGGCAGCTTCCGGCGCAGGCCGATAGGCTGTCTCCTCCGAAAGCTCCGCCAGGATCCACGGGCCGCGCTCCACATGGCACAGCGCGGGATCATCCGCCTCCGGGACGACCCGAAAATCTGCGGGAAGGCGCAGGATGATATTATCCCCCGCCACAAAGCCGCCGGGTACGCGCAGGTACCCTTTTTCCATGCGGCAGCCGGTCCCCGGCGCCCCGTTTACCAGCACGCGGCGGTCCATTTCTGTCTGCATGGCTTCCTGTGCCCACGCCGGAATGTGGATCAGAATATCCTTCGGCAGATTTCTCTTGTTCTGGAGAATGATTCTGCCGTCCGGCTGTGTTTCCAGGGTCAGATGCGCGCCATCGGATCTCAGCTCTGAATCAACGGGAAGGTTGACATAAACGACCTCCTCGTCCCAGGCGTAGATGTGTTCCATGTAGCGGTAACGGCTCTCCAGACCGGTCCCGTGGCAGCAGGTGTTTTCCGTGGTGGAAAATTCCTTGCGTCCGCCGGGAAGCAGCGGCATAAAATAGGTCGTGCCGCCATCCGCCGCATGACTGGCCGAAGCCATAATGTGGTTCAGCAGCGTATTTTCATAGTAGTCCATCAGCCGTCCTTCCGGTATGTACGGGAACAGGAGGCCGGTCAGGCGCAGCATATTGTAGCTGGCACAGCTTTCCGCCGCCTTCTCCGTAATATAAGCCCGCAGCTGATGCGCTCCGTGGAACATCTCTGTCTCCCCGGTGCCGCCAATGCAGTAGGTATGTCCCTTCGTCACCATCTCCCAGAAATGACTGGCGATCCGCCAGCAGGCCCCCTCGCCCGTGGTCTCATACAGATCCATGGCGCCCAGGATCTGCGGGATATGCTGATTGGCGTGCATATCTTCTAATGTATCAATATTCTGCTCCATCGGGTAGAACAGCTTTTCGTTGGTGAAAAGCCGCGCTGCCAACAGGTGGTCCGCTTTTCCGCTCAGGCGATAGAGCCGCACCATGGTGCCCAGCATTCCGCCGAATTCTCCGGCGATATACATGGCCCACATGGCATCCAGCTTCTCCTTGGACAGCCTGGCAAGCCGGCGGTAGACCCAGTCTCCCAGCTTCTGCAGCACCGTGAATGCCTGTTCGCATTCCGCCAGGGTATAAGCGTCGTACAGCCCGGACATGATCTTATCCAACGTATAATAAGGCGCCCAGATCTCCGGGTAGCGCGTCAGCTTTTCCAGTAGATCGAACTGTTCCTCTGAATAGGCCGAAAGGAAACCCTTTGCCACCGTTCCGGTGGCCGCGAACGCATCCTGACAGGCCGCCAGCCCTGCAGTCAGCTCCTCTGCTTTCTTGCGGAAACGCACATCTCCGGTGGCCGCATACGCCAGGGAAACGCCGGACAGATAATGGCCGGTGGTATGTCCCCGAAGCTTACAGTCCTCCGCATCCCAGCCGGTCATAGGAGAAGCCTCCCCTGTGGACAGCCCTGAAGCCTTCCGGAAGGCATATAAAAGCTGTCCGGTATCCTGCGCCAGCAGCCAGCGATTCATGCGCTGCTGCGCCTTATAGAACGGCGTATCCGGCAGCAGACGTACATCGGAAATCGGGTAATAGAACAGCTGCCGCACAGGACCTTCCCCGCGGCCGCCGGTGTGCATGGGTTCTCTGGTGAAGGGATTCCACCGCTCGCCCTTGCGTCTGGCTTCTTCCTGCGGGTCCACGACCCGGAGAACAGCCTTGGCCGGCTGAGCCGCGCCTTCGGCCTTCCCTGTGAATTCATAGGTCCCCTCTTGCTCCGGAGCCACCAGGGAACCAGCCTCTTCCAACTGCTGTCCTGTCTCCCAGGCTACCGGAAGGGTGGTCGTGCGGCCATCCTCGCAGCGGACGATCACCACGGAGGGCAGATGCACCAGGCTGCCCGGCTCGGCGGTCATCTCTACCGGGCGGATTTCACTGACGATCGTCTGCCGCTTCTGCTGCAGCACAGTCGCCTCAAAGGTACGCACCTCTTCCACGCCCTCCAGAGTGGCCGTGACGGTTAGTGTCACCTTCCTGTTTCCCATGCCAAAAAGAGGGCGGTGTACCGCGCCCTCTTTTGTTATAAAACGCTCTTCACTGCTCTCCCATCGGAAGGATATTCCCCCCTCGCCTTCCGCGGGGAGATCCAGATCTGCCTCCACCGTGTTCAGGTTTCCGATGTAGATGGCCGCAAGGGATGCCGCAAGGCGCTCCCGAAGCGTCGTTTCACGATCCGTTCCGCTCATCGCTGCCGGACCTCCTTCTTATTTTCTACATTTGCTATATCACGCATGACTCCGTGCTTCGCACTCCCGTCATGCTTACGGCATTTCGCATTCCGGCGCATGCACCTGCATGCTCATGCCGTTTTGTTCGTCAACTATCATCGAAGCTTTGTGCAAGCACAGCTTCGATGCTTCTTGACTCACTTGATATCGCTATATCACGCATGACTCCGTGCTTCGTACAGCTTAGCTGCGGTAGCCATCGGGGTTCGAGCTCTGCCATCTCCAGGCGTCCTCGCACATTTCTTCGATGCCGCGCTCTGCGCGCCAGCCGAGCTCTTCCGCCGCCTTGGAAGGATCCGCGTAGCACTCAGCGATATCACCGGGCCGGCGAGGGCAGATCTCATAGGGCACCTCATGCCCACAGGCCTTGCTGAAGGCCTTTACGATATCCAGCACGCTGTAGCCGGTGCCGGTCCCCAGGTTGTAGGTGTAGACGCCTGCGGGGGATTTTTCCATCTTCTCCACGGCTTTCACATGGCCAACGGCCAGATCTACGACGTGAATGTAATCCCGCACGCCGGTGCCGTCCGGCGTATCATAGTCATTTCCAAAGACACGCACATAGGGGTGCTTGCCGATGGCCACCTGCGCTACATAGGGCAGCAGATTGTTCGGGATACCCTTCGGGTCCTCCCCGATGCGGCCGCTCTTATGGGCTCCGATGGGGTTGAAATAGCGAAGCAGCATAATGGACCACTCCGGATCCGCCACCGCGAAGTCCCGGAAGATCTCTTCCTGCATCAGCTTGGTGCGGCCGTAGGGGTTGGTCACGTGCAGCGGGAAATCTTCCCGAATGGGAACGCTGGCCGGATCACCGTACACCGTGGCGGAGGAGCTGAACACAAGCTTCTTCACGCCGTGGCTGCGCATGACATCGCACAGGATCAGCGTACCGGCAATATTGTTCCAGTAATATTCCAGCGGTTTTGCCACGGACTCGCCCACCGCCTTCAGGCCGGCAAAATGAATGACCGCGCTGATATCTTCCTTATTAAAAATATTCTCAATGGCCGGACGGTCCAGCAGATCATTCTCATAGAAGGTCAGCGTCTTCCCGGTGATTTCCTGCACGCGGTGCAGAGACTCCGCACTGGAGTTGCTGAGATTATCCACTACTACCACTTCATAGCCTGCATTTAAGAGTTCCACACAGGTGTGGCTGCCGATAAAACCAGCGCCACCAGTCACTAAAATCGCCATTTTTCGTTCCTCCATTATATTTTTAATTGCTTCTGCATCCTTGCAGACCGTATCAGTCTCCGTCGGGCATCAGTTTGTAGGTTACAAGGATCTGACGCAGGAACTGCCCCTCCGTCAGCTCCAGATCCTCCGGATGGCTGGCAAAAGGAAGGTTTCCTTCAAATTCTTCTAATTCAATGCGGACCCAGTCTTCTGCGGCTTCCCGCGCTTCCTGAAGGGCATCCTCCAGGTCTGCCCGCTCCGCAAAGCATCCTTCCAGGTCCGGGAGTTCCACGCGAAAGACTCCCGCTGTCTCTGGCGGCGTAACGATCGCCGGATATGTGAATGTCATGTTCTTTCTCCTGTATCCATTAGTACGCCCGGTCTTGACCGGGCGTTTGCATCATAGCATATTTCCCCGCACTTGTCACGCGCATTATCAGTCTACGGACGGATCCTCCTGGTCGTACATGCGGTAATACTGCATTTTCTGATACGCATTCAGCGCCGCGGAGGCTTCCTCCTGCTCCTCCGTCAGCTCTGTTCCGTCCGCAGCGGATGCGCGCTGGGTGGAGAGCACGGGAATCTCCGCCTCGTATTCCTGCTGCAGCTGCAGAAAAGCGGACAAAGGAACCCGGGCTTCCTTCAGGATCTTGCCTGCCATGTAATTCACGCTGGTCTCTTCCCTCTGCTTTTCCTCGATGTCATAATTGGCCCAGATCACATAGGGCACCTGATAGCGTTTAGCGCTATCTTCTTCGGAGAGGTTCTTCCCCGATTTCCCGTTCAGCTTCCACACCGGTTCTACGACCACATCGTTCGGCTGATGATCCCCAAAAAAGATCACCATCGTAGGTTCTTCCTGCCCCTCGAAATAGTGGATCAGCTCCTCCAAGGCCTCATCCGAAAGCTTCATCAGGGAAAGATAGCGGTCCAGGATGCGGGAATCACCTTCTTCTGCGTGCACATCTACGTCAAAATTATCAAAATCCTCAAAATAACCGCTGTGATTCTGCATGGTCACCGCCAGGCAGAAAAGCGGAAGTCCGGCCGGCTTGTTCTCGTAGACCTCCACGATCTTATCAAAGCAGGCCTCATCATCAATATATTTGCGGATCCGCTCCGGATTGATAAAGCTGGTGTTAAAGAGCGCCTGGTCAAAACCAAGCCAGGGATATACCTTGTCCCGGTTCCAGCCGGACGGATTAAACGGGTGAATGGCCGTTGTCTGATAGCCAAGTTCATCCAGCCACCACACCAGGGAGTCGCGCGGTCCAAAAATGTACTGCTGATAAGGAACGCATCCGCCGGGCAGGAACCGCATGGAATGCCCTGTCAGAAGTTCATATTCCGTATTGGCCGTATTGCCACCTTTTACGGAGACATTCAGGATGCCTGTCTGGGTATTTTCTGCCCCCTGCTGCAGTGCATGCACAAAGGGCATGTAGTCCTGATTGGTCTTGAAATCACCAAGAATGGCCGGGTCGGAAAAGGCCTCGTCCATGATCACAATGATATTCGGCGTCAGTACCGCTTCCTCTTCTTCCTTTTCTGCCAGCAGTGCCGCCTCCGCCGCCGGATCATATTCGTCCGGCTCCTCGGCTTTCAGGTACTTCAGGTCCATCAGGAAGGACGTGGTAAAGCCATCCTTCCGGGACATGTAAAAGGGTGTGAACAATGTATTATCCAGCTTCAGCGCCTTCACAAAGGCATCCTGATGCAGCAATTTTACATACCCGCACAGCGTCAGCACGATCAGCAAGGCAGGAAGCAGACGACCAAGGAAGACCTTCTTCCACCCGCCCCTGGCCTTGGCAGTACTCTTTTTCTTCTTTTTCTTATGGCCCGCTCTGCTCCACAGCAGTGCGACCGCCATCAGCAGAAGCGCGGCGAAACCGCCGATACACAGCCAGGCCTCCGGCGACGGCATATAGTCAAAATCTCCCGCCACGCTGGCCGCGGTGCGAAGGGAATAGATATCCCAGGGTACGATCGGATTGGACCGAAAGGAAACAATATAATAATTGGCCAGCCCGATCACAAAAAAGATCAGATCGCCCGCCAGACAGGAGACGCCAATGCTGTGCGTCAGTGCGTATATGAATATGTAGATCAGTTCATAAAACAGAATATTCCAGAGCGCGACCGGAAAGGTTAGAATGATGAACGGATTGTGGGTAAAGCATTCCACAAGCAGGAACGCCGCGGCGGGCGAAAGCGCCAGCAGCAGCCAGGGAAGAAATTCCCGAACGCTCTTCCTCCGATCACCTTTTCCGGTGCGGGTCTTCCTGCTGTTTTTATTCCCGGCCGTCCCTTTTTTCCGTTGCCCGGAATCAGATGTAGTCATAACAAACCTCCTAACTCGCTCATTGTAGCACCACAGCCTTTAAATGGCAAGAAAAACGTTCTTCTCTGCCCTATTGACATCTGCGTATTTCTGTGTTATATTGTACACAATTATTAGCACTCTTTTGTTTTGAGTGCTAGCAGAAAGGAAGTGATCCGCATGGCAGTATTACCTGTATATAATACATTGGTAGTTCCCGAGGGGAATACCTTTATTCAGACCGACTACTACAAAAAAACGACCGGCCGGAACCCCGTGCCGGATGAGCGCATCATTCTTCTGGTGCTGAAGGAAAACATACACCGCGATAAATGGACGCCTGAAAGCTTCTATCCCATCGGCCTGGTGGGCCAGATATCTGAAATTCATGAGGAAGGATATCTTCTTGTGCACGGCAACTACCGCGCCAACATTGAGGAGGTGACCATCTACCCCGGCGGGCAGCTGGATGTTTCCATCTCCCACCGCCCGGATACGGACGAACGCGATTCCGAGGACGAAGCGCGCCGCCTGAAGGAAATCAAGCGAGCCGTGGTCAAATTTTCCGAAGGATTCCAGTGGGGACAGGCCATCCGAGGCCTGGTGGCGCGCTGGAGCAGCATAAGCGAAGCCGCCGCCGCGCTCTCGCCCTGGATGATGAACACCAACGAAGAGCGTTATGCCGTACTGGCAGAGGATTCCGTACTGCGCCGTGATACGGTCATGGAGCAGATGATCTATGAAAATCTGGAAATGTCCCGCATCAAGGGGGAGGCCCAGTCCGCCCAGGAGGAGGATCATCAGAAGATCTACCGGGAGACTGCCATCAAAAAGCAGATCGAATATCTGCAGCAGGAACTGGATGACATGCATCCGGAAAACGTTTCGGATGTGCGCCGTTTTGAGGTAAAGATCCAGGAATCCGGCATGAACGAGACCGCCCGCAAGGAGGCGGACAAGGTGCTGAACCGTCTGAAGCAGGAGGGCAAGAACAGCGCAGAATACGGCATGCTCTATGACTATCTGGACTTTCTGACCACGCTCTCCTGGAAGAAGGAGGAAGCCTCTTATATCGACCTGGGACAGGCTGAAAAAGTACTGGACGAGGATCATTTTGGCCTGGGCAAGGTGAAAGACCGCATCATTCAGCAGATCGCCGTCATGAACCTGAAGCACCAGCAGTCCGGGTCCATCCTCTGCTTTGTAGGCGCCCCCGGCACCGGCAAGACCAGCATCGGACAGAGCATCGCCCGCGCCTTGCGGCGCGAATATGTGCGTGTCAGCCTGGGCGGCGTGCGGGATGAAGCGGATATCCGCGGACACCGGCGCACCTACATCGGCGCCATGCCCGGCCGCCTGATGGACGGCATCCACAAGAGCGGCGTCAGCAATCCCGTGGTGGTCCTGGATGAAGTGGACAAGCTCTCCCAGTCCTACAACGGAGATCCCGCCAGCGCACTGCTGGAAGTGCTGGACCCGGAGCAGAACCACACTTTTACCGACCACTACATGAACGTGCCCTACGACCTGAGCGGCGTGCTGTTCATCTGCACCGCCAACACCCTGGACACCATTCCGGAGCCTCTGCTGAACCGTATGGAGGTCATCCGCTTCCAGGGCTATACGCCCCGCGAAAAGTACGAGATCGCCATGCGCCATTTGCTGCCGAAGGCCCGGGAGGCCGTCGGCCTGCAGGAAGGCTCCCTGGAGATCTCTGAGGAAGCCCTGAAGACCGTGATCTCTGACTATACCCGGGAATCCGGCGTGCGCGGACTGAAGAAGCGCATGGATACTCTCTGCCGTAAGGCGGCGGTGGAAATCGTTAAGGCGCAGGCCGCCGGAGAAGAGGCACCGGTGGTGCATGTAGAAAAGGATAATATCCGGGATTACCTGGAGGACCATCCCATCCGCCACGGACGGGTGAAGGATACAGCCCGCCCCGGCGTTGTGACCGGCCTGGCCTGGACCAGCGTAGGCGGGGAAATCCTCTACATAGAGACCCTGTTGACGGAGGGCAAGGGAAATGTCACCGTCACCGGGCAGCTGGGAGATGTCATGAAGGAATCCGCCCAGCTGGCCGTAAGCCTGGTAAAATCCCTGTTCCCGAAGGAAGCCGCTCAGCTGAAGGACCACGATCTGCACATCCACGTTCCGGACGGATCCACGCCCAAGGACGGTCCGTCAGCCGGCATCACGCTGACCACGGCTCTCTCCTCTCTGCTGACCGGAGTCCCGGTCACGCCCAGGGTAGCCATGACCGGCGAGATCTCCCTGCAGGGCACGGTGGAGCCGATTGGAGGACTTCCGGAAAAGCTGATGGCCGCGGAACGCGCCGGCGTAGAAAAAGTATTCATTCCGGCGGACAACGAGGATGACCTGCGTGACGTCCCGGCGGAGGTAAAGGACCGCCTGACTATCTGTCCGGTGCACCGGGCGGAGGAAGTGCTGCAGGCGCTGAATATCCTGTCGGAAGCATAACAAGGCCTCAAAACCGCCTAAAAGTGGCGATTAATTGCTTGATTATCCGCGAAATTCGGCGTCAAGTGGAGGGCACCCGCAAAAAAGCCGAAGAAACACGGCAAAAAATGATCCGCAACCGATGGAAAACAATTGATTCCTTCTTATATATATGGTATAATGCGATGGAATTGTGTGCAGATGTTTTTCTGCCACAATTCCATCATTATTTGAGAAAGAGTGAACCCAATGAGACGTTTTTATATCTCACGGCTGGTGCTCTGCCTCTTTCTTGCTCTGTTCCTGTTCCCGGGAAAAATCCTGGCCGCAGATGAGACCCGCATTCCGGATGGCATCTACGCGCAGGGGATTTCTCTGGGCGGCATGACAAGAAGCGAGGCCACCCAAGCCCTGGATGAGTATTTTGAGGCCATTGCCGCCTCGTCCTTCCGGCTGACATGCATGGACGGACAGACCGTAGAGATCCCCATCAGTGAATGGGGGCTCACCTGGGATTCCAACGGCACCGTGCGTCAGGCACTGCGCATGGCTTCCAGCGGACGTCTGATCCACCGGTACAAGGATCTGATGAATCTGAAGCACGGGAATCTCTACCTGGAGACCCATTACGACGTGGACTACGACATGCTCCGCTACTCTCTGGCAGAAGCCGTTGCAGAACACGACAATCCGGCCGTCAACGCCACCATCGCCCTGCAGAGCGACGGCTCCTTTGCCATCACGCAGGAGGGCACCAACGGCGTGGTCACGGATGAGGATGCAACCATCGCCCTGATCAACGAACAGCTGAACGATAACTTTGGACAGCAGATGAGCGCGACAGCCATCACCCGCACCGATACGCCCAGTATTACCCGGGATGAGCTGCTGATGATTAAGGATCAGCTAGGCACCTTCACCACCAACTACTCCGAGAGCAGCAAGAACCGCAAAACGAATATAGAGATCGCCACCGGCAACCTGAACGGGCTCGTGGTCCTGCCCGGGGAGACCATCTCCATCAGCGAGACCATCAAGCCCCGTACAGAAGAAAATGGCTACGTGCTGGCAGCGCAGTATTCCAGCGGCGAATCGGAGCAGGCGCTGGGCGGCGGCATCTGTCAGGTGTCCACTACCATCTATAACGCTCTCATCCGGGCGGAAATACAGATCGACGAACGGCACAACCACTCCATGGTCGTCTCCTACGTAGACTGGGGCACCGACGCCGCCATAGCGGACACCGCCAAGGATCTGATCTTTACCAACAACCTGCAGAACCCCATCTACATCTACGGCAAGGCCGATGGCGATTACCTGACGTTTTCCATCTATGGGGTGGAATACCGGCCGGCCAATCGCACCGTCGAATTCGTGGCCAAGACCACACACGAGGAATGGCCCAAGGAAAAGAAGGTCAAGTATTCTGACGAATACAAGAAAGGGACCTCTCACACCTCCGGCACCAAGCGGCCGGAAGTGACCGCCACCCTCACCAAGGTGGTCTATGTAGACGGCGTAGAGACCGAGCGCGAGCTCATGCATACCGATTACTATATGGCCTCACCCATCATCATCACCATGGGAACCGGCTGAGATACGGAGACAGGGGACGTACCTGCGGAGACAGGGGACGGACCTGTGTCTCCCCTTCGGGGGGAGACACAGGTCCGTCCCCTGTCTCCGCAGGTACGTCCCCTTGTCACCTATTCTTCAGATACATCTCCCAGGCAGCCCAGGGCTTTGTACAGCAGCTGATACAGATGCTGTGCGTCTTCGGGCGTCAGATTCACACAGGAAGACATCTTCTCCGGAACCACCAGGGCGCGCTCGCGCAGCTGATAACCTTCTTCCGTGATGGTCACCACCAGGCTTCTTTCGTCCTCGCGGCAGCGATGTCTTTCAATATATCCCTTGGCTTCCAGCTTTTTCAGCACCGGGGTCAGCGTGCCTGAATCCAGATACAGCATCTCCCCCAGCGCCTTTACGCTTGACTGCTGCTTTTCCCAGAGCACCATCATAGTAATATACTGCGTGTAGGTCAGGTCCAGTTTGTCCAACAGCGGCTTATACCGTCTAATGATTTCTTTTGAACAGGCATACAGCGGAAAACAGATCTGATTTTCCAGCTTCAAGCCGTCATATTTATGGCCATCCATTTCCAAATCCACTCTCCTATGCTTTTGTCATGGCAATGGTACCTGTGCGCTGCAGCTCCAGGATACCAAAATTGCGTACCAGTTCAATAAATTCTTCCACAGTCTCCGGATGAGCGTGGATCTCGATTACCATGTTTTTGGGAGAAAGATGAACGATCTTGGCCCCCATCACATTGCACAGCTCGATCAGTGACGCCCGGTTGCTCAGATTATACTGCACCTTGATCAGCATCATCTCCAGCAGCACGCTCCGGTTCTCCTCCAGGCGGCGGACCTTGATCACATCCAGCTTCTTATTCAGATGCTTTTCGATCTGATCGATGGTGCGCATATCCCCCGTGGAAACAATGGTCATGCTGGAAACATCGTGGTGCTCCGTCTCTCCCACGGCCAGGGAATCAATATTGAAGCCCCGGCGGGCGAACAATCCTGAAATGCCGGAAAGAACGCCGTCCCGGTTTTCCACCAGCACTGAAAAAATTCCTTTCATTATGCGTCCCTCCCGTCAGATCGTCAGATTCTCGCTGGCTACATGGCAGACCATCAGGCAGCCCTTCCCGCAGGACAGGAAAGCATCCAGCGCCTCATCCAGCGTGTCGTTGCTGTCACATTCTACATAATCCATATCGTAGGCCTTCGCGATATGCTCATAATGAGGATAATCGTACAGCCGCACGCCGGAATAATGCTTCTCATAGTTCTTCTGCTGGAACTCGCGCACCAGGCCCAGGTAACCGTTCTTCACCACCAGTACCTTGATGGGGATCTTATTCACGGCGCAGGTAGCCAGCTCATTCATGGTCATCTGGAAGGACCCATCCCCGCAGACCGCCACCACCTGGGCCTCCGGCCGGCAGAGCTTGGCACCCAGGGCCGCCGGAATGGAATACCCCATGGTCCCCATGCCGCCGGTGGTCAGGAAACGACCATTCTTCATTACATAATTATCCGCGGACCACAGCTGGTTCTGTCCCACATCCGCCACATAGATCGCATCATCCTCCATCTTCTCGGAAAGCGTCTGCACCATGTACATGGGATTTACCAGTTCCGTGCTGAAATGACGGCGGTCCACCGTGCCGGTCTTGATCTCCTCCAGACGGCGGATCCACTCCTCCGTTTCAATATGGATATCCGCGTCGATCAGCGACTGGAAGATGTTGCACACATCTCCCACCAGCGGCAGCGTCGGTCCCATATTCTTGCCGATCTCCGCCGTATCAATATCAATATGGATCACCTTCAGCTGGCGCTCCAGATTCTCCGGTCTCGGCACGGCTCGGTCCGCAATACGCGCTCCCACAATGATCAAAAGGTCGGCACTCGCCACCGCCCGGTTGGCATAAGGCTTGCCGTTATTACCCAGCATCCCGAAATACAGCGGATGGCTCTTGGGAAGGACCCCGATACCCATCATGGTGGAGACCAGCGGAACGCGGTTCTTTTCACAGAACTCACGCACCACGCCCTCACCGTTGCCAAGGATCACGCCGCCGCCCGCACAGATCAACGGCTTTTTTGAATGATTGATGGCATCTACCACCTTGGCCAGCTGCTGGGCGTTGCCCTTGGTATTCGGGCGGTACCCCCGCATATTGATCTCCTTCGGATACTCGAAGGGGCGGGAAAGTTCCTGCGACTGCACATCACAGGGAATATCGATCAGCACCGGGCCTTTGCGGCCGGTGGATGCTACGTAAAAAGCTTCTTTCATGATCCGCGGAATATCATCCGCGCGCTTGACCAGATAACTGTATTTGACGAAGGACTCGGTGGCCCCTCTCATATCTGCTTCCTGAAACACATCGCGCCCCAGCAGCGAGCTGTCCACCTGGCCGGTAATCGCGACCAGCGGAATGCTGTCTGCGTAAGCGGTAGCCAGCGCTGTAATCAGATTGGTAGCGCCGGGGCCGGAAGAAGTGCAGCAGACAGCCGTCGTGCGGGAAATACGGGCATAACCGCTGGCCGCATGACCGGCATTCTGTTCCTGACGAACCAGGATATGTTCAATCTGCTCGCTGTGATAGAGTGCTTCGTAAAAGGGGGCGATGGCTACGCCGGGGATCCCAAAGATATTCGTGATCCCTTCTGCCTCCAGGCATTTTACCATTGCCTGTGCTCCGTTCATGGATCTGCGTCCTCCTATTTTTTGTACTCCTCCTATAATACCCTATTTTACGATAAAAGAAAAGTCCGGATTCACATTTTCCGGACTTTTTCTTTATGTGGGTATTCTTTTGGTCCTATCCCGGTCGCGACCGGAAGAACGGTCGCGCCGGCTATAGGGCCTCGTCTCTTCAGGATTTGCTCATCTTTGGAAAATGTGCAAAATCAGGCTTCCCAAGATGATTTACAACCCGCATGAACCCAGAGACCTTAAATAATGTTAACCAGGAAGCTTGTTTTGTTCAAAATGCCAAGCATCTGAAGCGTTTACAATCCATTTTGAGGTTTGACAGGAATCTTTTTCAATAAATCCGGATTGTAAATAATCTGTGAGGACATGTTTTTGCCCAATATGCAGTAAGAGGAATTGTCATCCAATGTTGCCAGGCGATAATCGGGTTGTAAACAATTCCAGCGAAGCAATTTTTGCACAAATACTTTCGATTATATATTCTTCTATCTGTGCGGAGCCTGAACAACATGCTGCACACCCCACCGGCGGGAACTCCTCGAAGAACCGAGGCCCTATAGCCGGCGCGGCCGTTTCCCCGGCCGCGACCGGGATAGGACCGAGGGGCGGAAATTTTCATGCCCACCGGAAACCTGCACCAGTCTAAAACACCCACAGAATCCCATAAAAGATTCCGGAAATACTACCGTCTAAAGGTTGCCTGCACCAGTGCTTCGACCTCTTCACGGGCGGGCATGACGCGCAGCGCCCCTTTCCGAGTGGTAATAATGGATGCCCCACTGTTGGCGAACTGCAGCATTTCGGTCAGCTCTGCCTCTGTGTACTCGTGGAACCCGTGCTCCAGCACAAAGTTCAGCACGCACCCAAAGAAGGTGTCGCCGGCGCCGGTGGTCTCGATGGTATTGCGGGTAAGCACGGAGGGGACCTCCACGCGCTTGCCGCCCATGTAGGCGCGGCTTCCGTTCGGTCCCAGGGATACCAGGATCAGCGGAATCTCATAGTGTTCATAGATCCAGGCCGCGCCGGCATCATAATCCTTTTCACCGGTCAGCCAGATCACTTCGTTGTCGGAGATCTTTACGATATCGCACTGGCCCAGTCCGAACAGCACCTGTTCTCTGGCTTCATCCAGGGTTTTCCACAGGCTCTCGCGCAGGTTCGGATCAAAGGAGATCACGGCGCCGGCCGCCTTGGCTTCCCGGACGGCGCGGCGGGTGGCCGCGCGGCAGCCTTCATGGGTCATGGACAGCGTGCCGAAGTGGAAAATACGGCAGTTCCGCAGCATTTCCAGGTTCAGTTCCTGCTCCTTCAGCATCATGTCCGCGCCGGGGTTGCGGTAGAAGGAAAATTCCCGGTCCCCGCCGGGGAAGGTGTGCACAAAGGCCAGGGTGGTATTCACTTCCTTATCCGTGACAATACCTTCGGTGCCAACGCCCACTTCGTTCAGGGCTTCCAGCAGCTGCCGTCCGAACATATCCTCTCCCACCTTGCCGATAAAGCCGGTCTTATGGCCTAACCGGGTCAGCATGGAAAGAACATTGCCTGGCGCTCCGCCGGGGTTGGCTTCCAGCACCGGATTTCCCTGTGTGCTGTTTCCGTATTCTGTGAAATCAATCAAAAGTTCTCCCAGAGCAACTACATCATACTTCATGACCGGCCTCCTTTTACATTCTCTTCAGATAATAAAATCCATAGGCGGGGATCATGACCCCCTTCGCTTCCCGGACCTCACCGGTCAGCATATCCCGGTAAGGGCCATCCTCCTCGTTGATCCATGCCATTCGATCATGCTCGCTGTAGTTGAAGATGCCGATGACCTTTTCGCCCTCATATTCCCGGGCCAGGCACAGAACGGATTCATCCCAGGTGGGAATCGTCCAGGTGTCTGCGTTAGATACGAAGACCTTTTCCGTGCGGCGCAGCTCTTCCAGCTGACCAAGCGCCGTAAAGATGCGGTATTCCACCGTTCCTTCCTGATGACGCTTTTCTGCCCGTGTCCAGTCCATTTTCCCGCGGTGGATATAGCGGGAATCATCCGCCTTTTTAGGGTCGTCCTTGTAGGAGTAATCATTGACCTGCCCGGTCTCGTCTCCGCTGTAGATGACCGGAATGCCTGACTGCATGAACAGGCAGGCGTGCAGCATGATATCCTGTTTTATAGCCCGGTCCATGTCCGCCGGGTTATTTTCGAATCCGGCCTTTTCCACGCCGCACATGGAGGCGGTGGTACCGCAGAAACGGGCGTCCTGAGTGATCGGGTCATAGTTATACAGCTCGCCGCGGCTGGGAGAATACCCTTCCAGTCCCAGGAAATACGCGTTCAGATAATTCTTGTGCGGGACCTCCTGCAGGCCGTCCTGCTGAAGGAAGGGATAATCCAGGCCCCAGCCGATATCATCGTGGCAGCGCAGGTAGTTCTGGAATACATATTCGCGGGGCAGCGCATTCACAATATCCAGCTGGCGCTTCAGAAGCTTGACATTGCGGGTGGCAATGGTGTGCCAGGTGGTGGCCATGGTGGTCACGTTATAGAGCATGTGGCACTCCGGCTTCTGCACGGTACCGAAATACGGGACCACCTTTTCCGGCGCCATCACCACCTCGCCCAGCAGCAGCACGCCGGGGCATACGATTTCCGTGGTGATGCGCATCAGCCGCACCAGCTGATGCACCTGCGGCAGGTTGCGGCAGTCGGTGTGCAGCTCCTTCCAGATATACGGCACCGCATCGATGCGCATGATATCAATGCCGCGGTTGACCAGATACAGAAAATCCGCCATCATATCGTTGAACACGACGGGGTTGTGATAGTTCAGATCCCACTGGTAGGGATAAAAAGAAGTCATCACATATTTCTGCAGCTCCGGCAGCCAGGTAAAGTTACCCGGCGCCGTGGTGGGGAATACCTGCGGTACCGTGGCCTCAAAAATAGAAGGAATACCGAAATCATCATAAAAGAAGTAGCGGGCCTGATACTCCGCATCCCCTTCTCTGGCCTTCTTTGCCCAGGGATGATCCTCCGAGGTGTGGTTCATCACGAAGTCCATGCAGATGTTGATGCCCTCGGCATGGCAGGCGCGGGTGAGCTCCGACAGGTCCTCCATGGTCCCCAGACGGGGCTCGACCTGACGGAAATCCGCCACGGCATACCCGCCGTCGGAACGTCCCTCCGGGCTCTTCAGGAACGGCATCAGATGAATGTAATTGACCTGACATTCCTTCAGATAGGGGATCCTCTGCCGCACGCCCTGAAGGTTGCCGGCAAAGTTATCGATATAGAACATCATGCCCATGTTGTCATTCTGTCTGTACCAGTTCGGATCTGCCTCGCGGAGGGCGTCTCTGGCTTTCAGCTCCGGGTCGCGCTCCTTATAGGCAAGTTGGAGTACTTTTTTAAAGTAATCAAAGGCAGCGTCATCCTTCCAGAGTTCACGGAATATGGCTTGGAGCTCCTCCCGGTGGCGCGCAAATCTTCTATCAAAAACCTTATCTGACATAGTGCGTCTCCTCTTGGTGGTATTTTATCTCTTTTGTATCACAGTTTGTTCTGAATTGCAAGAGTAACCGGTTACTTTAGCAGGAATAAAATCCCTATAAGAGACATGACGGAAAGATCCGGTCAATCCGGGATCTCTCCGTCATGGAAGAACGCATAAATCATTTTGGCGGCGGCGCGGTTGATCTCCGGCAGCCGTGTAAGATCCTCCACCGTGGCATCCCGCAGGGCATCCATGGTCTGGAATTCTCGCATCAGTGCCTTTCGCCGCACCGGTCCCACGCCCGGAATATCATCCAGCATGGAATGGACCTGCCCCTTGCTGCGCAGATCCCGATGGAAGGTGATCGCAAAACGATGCGCCTCATCCTGAATACGGGTGATCAACTGAAACGCCTCGCTGTGCGTGTCTATCGGAAGTTCTACATTGTGGAAGTACAGTCCGCGGGTACGGTGATTGTCATCCTTTACCATGCCGCAGACAGGAATATCGATCCCAAGCTGCGCCAGCACGCCTTCCGCTATATTCACCTGGCCGCGTCCGCCATCCATCAGCAGCAGGTCCGGGAAGCGGGTAAACTTCCCGTACTCCTCCGCCAGGCCCTTTTCCCTCAGCGTCTCCTGCTCCTCCAGGCCGTGCATGAACCGGCGAGTCAGCACCTCTTCCATAGAGGCGTAATCGTTCGGTCCGTTGACCCATTTAATGTGGAAACGGCGGTAATCGTTCCGGCGGGGCCGGCCATTTTCATAGACCACCATGGATCCCACAGACTGAAAGCCGGAAATATTGGAGATATCATAGGCCTCCATGCGAACGATGCCGGACAGCCCCAAAAGCGCCTCCAGCTGATGCACCGCGCCGAGCGTGCGCGCCTCCTCCCGCTTGACCTTTTCGCGGTCGCGGGTAAGGATCAGGTTCGCATTGTTGGCAGCCAGCTCCATCAACCTATGTTTTTCACCCTTTTTCGGCACGACCAGAGAGACCTTATGGCCGCTCTTGGCGCCCAGCCACAGGGAAACCGCTTCCGCCTCCGGAATCTCCATGGGCAGAAAGATCTCCCGCGGAAGGAACGGCGCGCCGGCATAGAACTGTTTTACAAAATCCAGCAGCACCTGCTCCGCAGGGTCTCCCTCCGCCACCTGAACATGAAAATGATCCCTTCCGATCAGCTTTCCGTCCCGCACAAAGAAGATCTGTACAATGGCGTCCGTCCCCTCCATGGCCAGGGCCAGGATATCCCGGTTTTCTTCACCGGTATCGGAAACCTTCTGACGCTCTTCCATTTTCTGCACGGAAAACATGAGCTCACGGTAGGTCACGGCCTGCTCAAAGTCCATGGCCTCCGCGGCTTCCTGCATCTTCTGTTTCAGCTGATCCACGATCAGCCCATAGTTCCCGTTCAGGAATTCCTGTGCCTTTTCAATATTCTCCCGGTATTTTTCCGGCGTGATATACCCCTGGCACGGAGCGTCGCACTGGTGAATATGATAATTCAGGCAGGGCCGTTCCTTCCCGATATCCTGCGGCAGCTTGCGGCTGCAGTCCCGGATATGGAACAGCTTGTGGGTCAGCTTGATGGTATCCTTGACGGCCGTGGCATTGGTATACGGGCCGTAATAGCGGGAACTGTCCTTTTTGGCGCGCCGGGCCAGCATGACCCGCGGGAATTCTTCCTCCACGCTGACGCGGATATAGGGATACCCCTTGTCATCCATCAGCATGGTATTGTACTTCGGCCGATGCTCCTTGATCAGGTTGCACTCCAGCACCAGGGCTTCCGCCTCCGAATCCACCACGATGGTCTC
>CAMNFR010000050.1 GCA_946537305.1 uncultured Lachnospiraceae bacterium
CGGACGGCGCATATGCAGAAGGGCATGCTCGCATGCACAACTGCATATGCATTGGACGGGAAACTCATACGCGGTTTACAATATCTATTACTATAAGAACAGGAGGTGAGATCATGGCGCACGAAAGACCCACTGATATTCCGAAAATTGAAAAAGTGACCGACTGCAACAAGCATTCTATCGTCCGCGATGATCAAAAGACTCCGGACGAGCTGTACGAGGAACTGATTGATATCATTCATCAGTATCATCCGTCGGATGATACATCCAAGATCGAAAAAGCCTATCATGTTGCCAGGTCGCACCATGAGGGACAGCTGCGTAAATCCGGGGAACCCTATATTATCCACCCGCTGAAGGTAGCCATTATTCTGGCTGAACTGGAGATGGATAAGGAATCCATAATTGCCGGCATCCTTCACGATGTGGTGGAGGATACCAACATGACGCTGGATGAGGTCGCCAGAGAATTCGGCCCGGATGTGGCTGTGTTGGTGGACGGCGTCACAAAGCTGACCCGGATATCCTGGAGCAGCGATAAGAACGAGATCCAGGCGGAAAATCTGCGGAAAATGTTCCTGGCCATGGCCAAGGATATCCGAGTGATCATCATCAAGCTGGCGGACCGTCTGCACAACATGCGGACGCTCCAGTACATGAAGCCGGAGAAGCAGAAAGAAAAATCCCGCGAGACCATGGAGATCTTTGCTCCGCTGGCCAGCCGTCTGGGTATTTCAAAAATCAAGGTAGAACTGGATAACCTGGCCCTGCAGTACCTCGAACCGGAGGAGTACAAAAAACTTCTTCAGGATATCGATATGAAGAAGGAGGCCCGGGAAGAGTATATTGCCCAGATCGTAGAGGAAGTGCGCGGACATCTGAAAAATGCCGGCATCAAGGCCGAGGTCTACGGACGGGTCAAACATTATTTCAGCATCTATAAGAAAATGCACGTACAGCACAAGACGCTGGACCAGATTTATGATCTGTTCGCCGTTCGCGTGCTGGTGGATACCATACCGGACTGCTATGCGGTGCTTGGCATCATTCATGAAATGTATACGCCCATGCCCGGGCGCTTCAAGGATTACATTGCCATGCCCAAGCCCAACCGCTATCAGTCCCTCCATACCACGCTGATCGCCAAGAACGGTACGCCGTTTGAGATCCAGATCCGCACCTATGAGATGCACAAGCTGGCGGAATACGGTATCGCCGCCCACTGGAAATATAAGGAAGGTAAGGGCAGTGAGACCAGGCTTTCCGGCGAGGAAGAAAAGCTGAGCTGGCTGCGCCAGATCCTGGAGTGGCAGCAGGAGCTTTCGGACAATGGAGAGTTCCTTTCCTCCATTAAGAGCGACCTGGATCTGTTCTCGGAAAATGTCTATTGCTTCACGCCGGACGGGGAAGTAAAGAACCTGCCGAAGGGCTCCACGCCGATAGACTTTGCCTACTCTATTCACTCTGCCGTGGGCAACCGCATGGTCGGGGCCCGGGTAAATGACCGTCTGGTCCCCATCAACTATGTGATCCAGAACGGAGACCGGATCGAGATCATCACCTCCCAGAATTCCAAGGGACCCAGCCGGGACTGGCTCACGATCGTCAAAAGCACCCAGGCCAGGACGAAGATCAACCAGTGGTTCCGGGCGCAGAATAAAGAGAGCAACATCATTCGCGGAAAAGAGCTGATGGAGCACTACTGCCGCACCAAGGGCGTAAATCCTGCGGACATCACCAAGCCGGAATACCTGGAGGTCGTCATTAAAAAGTACGGCTTCAAGGACTGGAACGCTGTGCTGGCAGCCATCGGACATGGAGGCCTGAAGGAAGGTCAGGTGGTCAACCGGCTGCTGGAAGAAAAGAAGAAGGACGACCAGGCCCGCCTGACAGACGAAGATGCGCTGAAGGCGGTGGCCGCGAACGAGAGCAGACCCGAGAACCGTCGTGTAAAGAACGGTATCATTGTGGAAGGTCTGGATGACCTGGCCGTTCATTTCTCGCGCTGCTGCAATCCGATTCCCGGGGACGAGATCGTTGGATTTGTGACCCGCGGCCGCGGAATATCCATTCACCGGACAGACTGTGTGAATATCCTGAATCTGCCGGAGAATGAGCGGAGCCGTCTGATCGAGGCAGAATGGCACGAACAGGGACCGAGAACAGAAAACTACAAGACATCGCTGATTCTGTATGCGAACAACCGCATCGGTCTTCTGGCAGATATATCCCGTGTATTCTCCGAAGGAGAATTGGATATTCAGTCTCTGACAACACATGTCAGCAAGCAGGGCGTAGCCTCTGTGACGGTGGACTTTATGACCAGCGGACAGGAGGATGTACAGAAGCTGATCGGCAAGCTGCAGCAGGTGGAAGGCGTGCTGGATATCCAGCGTAAAACAGGTTGAGAAAAGGAACCGGATTTTTATTATGAGCAAAATGGAAATCAGCTACCGGGTGCTGGGAATTATCGGCACCAATGTATATTTTCTGGTAAACACGGAGACAAGCGAACTTCTGCTGGTAGATCCGGCGGACAATGCAGAATATATTCTGGAGCAGTGCCGTCTTCGGAATTATATCCCGCGGGCCATTCTGCTGACCCACGGCCACTTTGATCACATCTTTGCGGTCAATGATCTGAAAAAGGAATGGCCGGATGTTCCGGTCTACGCGTATATCGGGGAGAGAGAACTGATGTCGGATCCCCTGATGAATCGCTCCAAAGCCTGGTCAGAGCCTTACACCACCACAGCAGATATCTGGGTGGAGGACGGACAGATCCTGGAACTTGCCGGTTTTACCATCAAAGTTATCCACACGCCGGGGCATACATCCGGAAGCTGCTGTTATTACTTTGAAGAGGAAAAAGTCCTGATCAGCGGTGATACGCTGTTCAATGAATCCTACGGCCGGACAGATCTGCAGACCGGAAGCCAGTCCGCGATCTTCCGTTCCATCCAGGAAAAGCTCCTGGTACTGCCGGATGATGTAAAGGTCTTCCCCGGTCATATGGGTGCGACCACTATCGGACATGAAAAGAAATACAATCCCGCCGTATTTTAATGGCGGGATTTTTATAACGGTATTTCCCACCTTTCCCAAGGTGTTGCGTGACATTTTCTTTCGTTTGTATTATGATGGTGCGGGGGCAGAAAAACGAAGGAGGAATGATTGTGCAGCCTGGGGAAAATGAGATCCGACGGAAGCTCCCCTCGGAAGAAGAGATCAAAAGTATTATCGGCTGTTACTATGCCCGGACGGCCCAACTGTCGGCGAGTCTGGATAAGATACGCAGTGACTACCGTGAATTGGAACGGGAATGGTATGTCGGCGTGACGATACGGGAGAGCAGTGTGGACGCTCCGCCTCCCGGAAAAGGGAAGCGACGGAACGGGGATCCGGTATTGCCGGTACTTCTGCGCAAGGAAGAAGAATTGAGGCGGCAGCGCCGGGAATATGAGCTATGGATCAAGGAACTTATGGATGAAAAAAGCCGGGTGGAACGCATCTGGACGGCCTATCATCTGTTATCATGGGAAGAACAGCAGGTGCTTCGTATTTTATATGAACAAAAACGTTCCTGGATCATTCTGCAGCGGGAAATGAGCATGAGCAAAAGCACGCTGGTGCGTCTGCGCAGTCAGGCTATGCAGCATATTCGTGAGATAGTGCAGCGAATCGAAGAAGGTTCCTCGGAGGACAGGGAAATAACCACAGGGTGAGTGATCGATATGAAAGTTGGATTTACGCTGGAAAAGGATGAATTTGAATACGACATCCGGGGGCTTTTGATGGCCTTTTATCCGGGGGCAGACATTATACAGGATCCGAAGCCGGAGGATGCGGTGGATGTTCTCTGGAACGTACCCACCTGTGATCTGCCCGCGCGGGTGGATCGCAAGACATGGATGAAAGATGTCATGTACCGAAGGATATCAGAGGCCACGGGGATAACGCTCCCCTGGGGCACCCTGACCGGGATTCGCCCCACAAAGCTGGCCATGGCAGAGCTCCTGGCGGGAAAAAGCATCGCCGAGGCGGCGGAGGTCATGGAAAAAGTCCATCTGGTCAGTCCCGAAAAAAGCCTGCTCTCGGCCAACATCGCAGCCAGGGAACAGGAAATTCTGAAGAACATCGACTATACGGACGGATACAGCCTGTATATCGGCATTCCGTTCTGCCCCACGACCTGCCTCTACTGCTCCTTTACCTCTTATCCCATGAGCCGCTGGGAACCCCGTATGGGAGAATACCTGGACGCGCTCGAAAAAGAGATAGACTTCACCGCGGAGCGCTTCGGAAACAAAAAACTAAACACCATTTATATAGGAGGCGGAACGCCCACCAGTCTGCCTCCTGCCCTGATGGAGCGCCTGCTTTCCCGCCTGGAAAAGACCTTTTCCTATCAGGATCTTCAGGAATTCACCGTGGAAGGCGGACGCCCGGACAGCATCACGCCGGAAAAGCTGGCTGTCCTGAAAAATCACCCCGTAACACGCATTTCCATCAACCCTCAGACCATGAACGAAGACACCCTGCGGCGCATCGGCCGCCGCCACACAGTACAGGACATCCGGGATGCTTACGCCATGGCGCGGGAGATGGGCTTTGACAATATCAATATGGATATCATTCTGGGACTCCCGGAGGAAACGCCGGCCGACGTAGCCCACACCCTGGAGGAAATCCGGAAACTTTCGCCCGATTCCCTGACCGTACATTCCCTGGCCGTCAAGCGCGCCTCCCGTCTGAAGATGGAAGCGGAAGGCACGGTAGTCGCAGGAGGCACACAGGAAGAATCCGAAGAAATGATGCGCCTCTCCCAGGAAGCAGCCGCCGCCATGGGCATGGAGCCTTACTATCTGTACCGCCAGAAAAACATGGCAGGCAACCTGGAAAACACAGGTTACGCCAGGGAAGGAAAAGCTGGCATTTACAATATCCTCATCATGGAAGAAAAGCAGACCATCGTAGCCCTCGGCGCCGGGACCGTCACCAAAGGAGTGTTCCCGCCGGACCGCATAGAACGGTGTGAGAACGTTAAGGATATTGAACAATATCTCGCGCGCATTGACGAAATGATCGAGAGGAAGCGGAAACTTTTCGTCTGAGTGTGCAACAAGGACCGGGAGTGGTGCTTGTGTTCGTGGGGATGCATCCAGGACCAAGTCTGGTGTATTCGATTGGCGGGCATGAAAACTTCCGATCTTCGGTCATTCCCCGGTCGCGGCCGGCTGAATGGCCTCAGCTCTTCGGATCTTGCCGTTCAATGCCGGCGGATGGTATTTTCAGTCTTCAGACATACTGAGTATCATCAGCACATTATTGATGGTAAACTATATGAGCTGCATAACCCGAAGAGCCGAGGCCCTATAGCCGGTGCAGCCGTTTCCCCGGCTGCGACCGGGATAGGACCGAGGATCGGAAGTTTTCATACCCTCATCTAGTTCACACCAGTGCATCGTCCTTGAGCAAACCCTAAGAATGCATATACCAAGGCTAACGTCCTTGCTGGTGCCCGCAGAAAAACGCTTGCCAGAAATAATTTTGATGGTATAATCGATAAGAACAGCAACGAGAGGAGAAAAATCTTATGGCATTAACAAAGAAGCCGGTGAACGGCATGAAGGATATCCTGCCGCAGGAAATGCTCATCCGGGATTATCTGATCTCCCTGGTGAAAGAAACCTACCGCAGCTTTGGTTTCACGCCCATTGAAACGCCCGTGGTCGAAAACCTGGTCAACCTGACCAGCAAGCAGGGCGGCGATAATGAAAAGCTGATCTTTAAGATCATGAAGCGCGGCGCCAAATTCAACCTGGAGACCGCGAAAACAGAGGACGATCTGGCTGATTCGGGTCTGCGTTATGATCTGACCGTTCCGCTGGTCCGTTATTATGCCAATCACGCCAATGAACTCCCGAAGCCTTTCAAGGCGCTGCAGATCGGGCCGGTCTTCCGGGCGGATCGTCCGCAGAAGGGCCGCTTCCGTGAGTTCTATCAGTGCGATATTGATATTCTTGGAGACGGAAGCAATATGGCGGAGATCGAGCTGATCCTGGCGACCACAACGCTTCTGGGCAAGATTGGCTTTGAAGGATTTACCGTACACATCAATGATCGTCGTATCTTGAAAGCCATGGCGGCCTACAGTGGTTTCCCGGCGGATTCTTTTGACCAGGTCTTCATCACCCTGGATAAGATGGACAAGATCGGACGCGAGGGCGTGGCAGAGGAACTGCTGGAGTACGGTTTTGAGCAGTCTGCGATCGATACCTACCTGAATCTGTTTGAGGAGCTCGCGGGAGAAGAGGACGGCGTTCGTTTCCTGGGCGAAAAGCTGGCGGATGTGCTGGAAAAGGGTGCGGCAGAGAACCTGCAGCAGATCATTGAGAGCGTGCAGGCTACCTCCCAGGTGAAGTTCAACCTGAAGTTTGATCCCACGCTGGTGCGCGGCATGTCCTACTATACCGGTACGATCTTTGAGATCGAGATCGCGGGCCTTGGGTGCTCTGCGGGCGGCGGCGGTCGTTATGATGAGATGGTCGGCAAGTTCACCAATATCGCCACGCCGGCGGTCGGTTTTTCCATCGGCTTTGAGCGTATTATCACCATCCTGATGGATCAGGGCTTTACGGTGCCCGGCACGGCGGATAAGGTGGCATTTCTTCTGGAAAAGAATATGCCTGCGGACCGCCTGTGTGAGATCATGACCGAAGCACAGCAGCTCCGGGCGGAGGGCCGTCAGGTGCTGGTGTCGGTGATGAATAAGAACAAGAAATTTCAGAAGGAACAGCTGACAGCGGAGGGATATTCCGAGTTTAAGGAATTCTATGTCCGTCCCCTGCAGTAAAATAGAAGATAAGAGAGAAGGTTTTGATCAGCCATGGCAGAATCCATGCAGGGTCTGAAGCGGACCCACAGATGTACTGAAGTAAACAGCAGTCATATCGGACAGACCGTTACCGTGATGGGCTGGGTGCAGAAGCGCCGCAACCTTGGCGCCATGATCTTTATTGATCTGCGCGACCGTTCCGGTCTGCTACAGCTGGTGTTTGATGAAAATGACTGCGGCAAGGAGAATTTTGACAAAGCCTATACCCTTCGCAGCGAGTTTGTGATCGCTGCCACCGGTGTGGTGGAGAAGCGTTCCGGTGCCGTGAATGAGAGCCTGAAGACCGGAGATATCGAGATCCGCGTACACTCGCTCCGTATTCTGTCTGTCTCCGAGACGCCGCCCTTCCCTATTGAAGATGGTATTTCCACCAGAGAGGATCTGCGTCTGCAGTACCGTTATCTGGATCTTCGCCGGCCGGAGCTGCAGCGCAATCTGATGATGCGCAGTAAAATTGCTATTCTGACCCGCGAATTCATGTCCCGCGAGGGCTTTATAGAGATCGAGACACCTATGTTGGGCAAGAGCACCCCGGAAGGTGCCCGGGATTACCTGGTACCCAGCCGTGTACATCCCGGCAGCTTTTACGCACTGCCTCAGTCTCCTCAGCTTTTTAAGCAGCTGCTGATGGTCTCCGGATATGACCGTTATTTCCAGATCGCACGCTGCTTCCGCGATGAGGACCTGCGTGCGGACCGCCAGCCGGATTTCACACAGATCGACATGGAGCTTTCCTTTGTGGATGAAGAGGACATCATGGACGTCAACGAGCGTCTGCTGAAATATCTCTTCAAAGAGGTGTTGGGACTGGATATCAAGACGCCCTTCCCCCGCATGCCCTGGCGGGAGGCCATGGATCGTTTCGGATCCGATAAGCCGGATGTCCGCTTTGGCATGGAGCTGAAGAACGTATCGGAGATCGTAAAGGACTGCGGCTTTGGCGTCTTTACCGGCGCACTGGCAGCGGGCGGTTCCGTGCGAGGCATCAATGTTCCCGGCGAGGGTCATATGCCCCGGAAGAAGATCGATGCGCTGACGGATATGGCAAAGGGCATGGGCGCCAAAGGCCTGGCTTACATCTGCGTGGGCTGCGGCGAAGGCGGCGCACACAAATCCTCCTTTGCCAAATTTATGAAGCCGGAAGAGATGGATGCCCTGGTGGCGGCGCTGGACGGCAAGGAAGGCGACCTGCTGCTGTTCGCGGCGGATAAAGACACCATTGTCTTTAATGTGCTGGGAAGCCTCCGTCTGGAGATGGCAAAGAGACAGGGTCTCCTGAAGAAGGACGAGTATGCCTTCCTGTGGGTCACAGAGTTCCCGCAGTTTGAATATTCCGAAGAAGAGGGCCGTTTTGTGGCCATGCATCATCCTTTCACCATGCCCATGGAAGAGGATCTGGACAAGCTGGAGACGGACCAGGGAGCGGTCCGTGCTCGCGCGTATGATATTGTCCTGAACGGCAATGAGATCGGCGGCGGCTCCATCCGTATCCATCAGGATGATGTGCAGACACGTATGTTCCGTGCACTGGGCTTCAGCGATGAGCGTGCGCAGGAGCAGTTCGGTTTCCTGCTGAAAGCGTTCCGTTACGGCGTGCCGCCTCACGGCGGTCTGGCCTACGGTCTGGACCGGCTGGCCATGCTGATGGCCGGGGCCGACAGCCTTCGCGATGTTATTGCGTTCCCGAAAGCGAAAGATGCCTCCGATCTGATGATGGAAGCACCGGCACCTGTAGAAGAGAAACAGCTGAAAGAACTGGCAATATCTGTAGAAGATAATTGAAAACACCCGCGCAGGCATAAAAACCTGCGCGGTTTTTTTTTGTACATTATTCAGAAAATGACAGACCAATTGAAAGAAATGATAACGGTTCTTAAGCGGAATCCCTTGCCTTTTCATTATTTTGTGATAGAATAAAAAGCATGCTAAGGAGATGCGAAAGAGTAAGCGGTTTCAAAATTGATAAGATTCTTGAAAATGTGTTTTTTCGCAATCCTAATCGGAGAAGATGGGAGGGATATATGGATGTCGATCGAACACATGAAACGGATTTCCGCTGCAGAAGAGGAAGCTGTTTCGATTCGTAGACAGGCACAGGCGGAAGTGCGGAGACTGACGGAAAAAGGCAGAAAAGATGCCGCTGATTTGCTGGATGAGGCAAAAAAGCAGGCAGAGGCCAGATATCAGGAAGCCGTCCGTACGGCAGAGGCAGAAGCCGGAACATCGTATGAGGCCAGGCTGGCAGAAGTGGCGAAGGAATGTGAAGCCCTGAAGGCGCTGGCGGCAAACAAGCTTCCGGAGGCTGTCGAGGTGATCAAAGGAAAGGTTGTGAAATCGAGTGTCAATCGTTAAGATGAACAAGCTTTCCGTCATCGGCCTGGAGGAGGAGAAACAGAAGGTCCTCTCCGAACTGCAGCGGCTGGGAGTGGTGGAACTTTCGGATCAGTCAGATAAGCTGACGGATGCCGAGTGGGCCGCCATCGTTCACCGGGACAGCGAGGAAGACCGGGTCTCCCGCCTGGACGCGGAGCTGTCACAGGTAGACACCGTTCTGGACACGGTCAGCCGGTTCGACAATGAGAAAAAACCGCTCTTTGCCAGCCGGAAGCCCATGACGGAAACAGAGTATGCGGGCTTGCTGCAGAAACCGGATGTCATCCGCGGCGAGGTTCAGTCGCTGGCATCGAAGGTCGAGCAGTGGAACGAAAAGAAGACAGAGGAGAACACCATTGTCAGCCAGCAGGCGGCGCTGACGCCATGGATGGCATATGAACTTCCGCTGGAGCTTGCCGCCACAAAGACCGTCCGCGTTATGTACGGTGTGATTCCCGCCGTGACAGATGCGGAAGCCCTCCGAAAGGCTGTGACGGAAGTCAGCGAGGAGACAGAGGTCCAGATCCTCGGAAAGGATGCGGAGCAGCAGTACCTGAGCATCCTCTGCATGAAGGCAGATGAGGATGCTGTGACGGACGTTGTGAAGAGCATGGGCTTTACGCCGACATCCTTTAAGGGCCTGACAGGGACGGCGTCCGATAATATGGTCCGTCTGGCGGATCGCCTGAAAGAGGTGCAGGAAGAACAAAAAACACTGGAAGCCGGATTCGCGATCTCGCAGGATGAAAAGACGCTGCTTCAGTGTTATCACGACGAAGTGGAAGTGCAGCGCGACCGCGCCAGAGCCGGAGATAAGCTGCTGGCTACTAAGCAGGCCTTCTATTTTGACGGCTGGGTGCCGGCGGAATCACAGGAAGAAGTGATCCGCGTGCTGGATGCCCATGACTGCTGGCATGATATCCGGGAACCGGAAAAGGGTGAGGAGACGCCTACCCTGATGAAGAACAACAGCTTTGTCACACCGGTCGAGGTCATCACGGAACTGTATTCCCTGCCAAAATCCTATGAGGTCGACCCTACACCGATTTTCTCTCTGTTCTATATCGTATTCTTCGGTATGATGTTCGCGGATATCGGCTACGGGCTGATCCTGGCGGGACTGACACTGTTCGCCGTCAAGAAATACAAGCCGGAAGGGCTGTTCGACAAGCTGTGTAAGACCTTGTTCTACTGCGGTATTTCTACCGCAATATGGGGCGTGCTCTTCGGCGGCTTCTTCGGCGATATGCTTCCGGTGAAACCGCTGTGGATGAACCCGCTGGATAACGCGATGTTTATCCTGGCCTTCTCCTGTATCCTGGGCGTGATCCATCTGTTCGTGGGTATGGGGATCAAGGCGTATATGCAGATTCGTGACGGGCAGTTCTTTGATGCCGTCTGCGATGTATTTATCTGGTATGTATTCATCATCGGTCTGGCCCTGCTGCTCTTCGGAGACAGCTTTGTGGCGCCCGGCTCCGGAACCATCGGCAAATGGATGGCCATCATCGGGGCAGTCGTGATCGTGGGATGCGAATTTATCCGCGGTAAGGGCATCGGCAAGCTGGTCGGCCTGTGGAACCTGTATGGCACCACCAGTTATCTGGCGGATATCCTGTCCTACAGCCGTCTGCTGGCGCTGGGTCTGGCCTCCGCGGTTATCGCGCAGGTGTTCAACATGCTGGGCCGCATGCTGGGCAAGGGCGTGGTCGGCGTGATCGGATTTATTATTGTGGCTGTGATCGGCCATACGGTGAACTTCCTGATCAACGCGCTGGGCTCCTTTGTTCATGCCAGCCGTCTGCAGTACGTGGAATTTTTCGGCAAGTTCTATGAGGGCGGCGGAACTCCCTTCCGTCCGCTGGAAAGAAAAACTAAATATGTGAAGATCCGGAACGAACAGTAACGTAGGATCATTTAATTAAATACGAAAGAACATTAAGTCTAAGGAGGAAATAAAAATGACTTTAGGACAGGCTTTAGCAGTATTGGGAGCAGCTCTGGCTGCATTGGCAGGTGTTGGTTCTGCGCTTGGTGTAGGCGTTGCCGGTGAGGCTGCCGCGGGCGTTATGGCGGAAGATCCCAATAAGTTCGGTCAGACACTGGTGCTGCAGGCCCTTCCGGGTACCCAGGGTATCTACGGACTGCTGGTCGCTTTCCTGATCCTCAGCAAGATCGGCCTGCTAGGCGGCGGACTGCTGGATGTCTCCACTTATTCCGGTCTGGCTCTTCTGGCCTCCGGTGCCCCCGTCGGTGTTGTTGGTATCTGGTCCGGTTGGGCACAGGGCAAAGCCTCTGCCGCCGGTATTCAGCTGATCGCAAAGCGCCCCAGCGAGCTGGCCAAGGGTATGATCTATGCCGCCATGGTTGAGACCTACGCGGTTCTGGCTCTGCTGGTTTCTTTCCTTATGTACTCCAACGTGCAGCTGTAATGAGGCGAGAAAACATCATTCAAAAAGGAGTACGATAATCTATGAGTATTGAAAAAATTACTGCCAGGATCCTTCAGGAAGCAAAGGATGAAGCTGCTTCCTTGGTGTCCGCGGCAGAAAAGGAGGTCTCCGACCGCCTTGCCGAGGCCAATGCTCAAGCGATGGATATTGCTGCAAAGAGCAATGCAAAGGCAAAGGAAGATGCGGAGACCATAAAGGAGCGGAAGAAATCCGTGGCTGAACTGGAAGCTAGAAAGATGATCCTTGCGGCAAAGCAGGAGATGATCGAAAAGAGCTTTGGTGAGGCCGTAAAGGATCTTGCCGCTATGCCGGAACCGAAATATCTGGATTTCCTGGCGGAGCAGCTTTCCGGCTACGAAAAGGGAGAGCTGATCCTGTCCGCAAAGGATCAGGCGGCCATCGGGGAAAAACTGGCGGCCCGTCTGCCGGAGGGCATCACGCTCAGCAAAGAGACCGCGGATATCGCGGGCGGCTTTATCCTGCGGGACGGACAGGTGTCTGTCAACGGTTCTCTGGAAGCAATTCTGGAGAATGTGAAAAAGGATATCACAGCACAGATCGCAGGCGTTTTGTTCTCATAAGCAGTTCCTGCTTTATAAATACGAAAGAAAGGAGGAACGACTGCTTTGGGAAAGAACAATTTTGTATTTGCCTGTGCCCGGGTGCGCGCGAATGAGAGAAATCTCCTGAGCAAGGAGAAGCTGAATCAGATGATCGACGCCCGGACGATGGAAGATGCCGTAAAGATCCTTCAGGATGCAAATTACGGCGAAGAAGGCGCGGTGATCCAGCCGCTGGCCTATGAGAAGGCACTGGTAAAGGAATCGGACAAGCTTTATGCATTCCTGCATGAACTGGCGCCGGATGCGGAAGAATTCCGTGTCTTTGCCTATCCCTTCGACTATCACAATATCAAGGTGCTTCTGAAGGCAGAGGCGACCGGTGCGGACGCACGCGGCATGCTTATGAGCGGCGGCGTGTTCAAACCGGCAGAAATGGAGGCGTTGGTCCGGGAGCGCAACCTTATGGCCATGACGCCCCATATGAAAAAAGCCATTGAAGAGGCGGTGGATACCCTGGCGAGGACCAGAGATCCTCAGACGGTGGACCTGATCTGCGACCGCGAGTGTTATGCTGACATTCTGGAGGTGGCGCAGCGTTCGAACAACCGTTATCTGTTGGGGTATGTGCATCTGCTGATCGATACCATCAATCTGAAGACCTTTGTGCGCTGCCGCCGTATGGGGCAGGGCTGGGGCTTTTTCGAGACCGTATATCTGGAGGGCGGAAGCATTTCTTCCCGCACCTTCGTGGCCGGGTACGATGAGCCGCTGCCGCAGTTCGCACAGAGACTGGCGGCTACAGCACTTGCAAAGGCTGCGGAAGAAGGCGGAACGGCCATTAAGGAAACAGGGCGCTTCACAAGTATTGAAAAGCTCTGCGATGATGCGCTGATTTCCTATGTCAAAGATGCGAAATATATCTCCTTCGGCATTGAACCGCTGATCGGCTACGCCGTGGGCAAGCAGATGGAGATCAAGAGCGTGCGTATCATTCTGGCGGGGAAGGCGGCCGGTATCGACGGAAGCCTGATCCGGGAAAGGGTAAGGGAGACCTATGGCTAAGATTGCAGTCATCGGCGATGCGGCAAGCGCGCTGGGATTTAAAGCCTTCGGTCTGGAGGCCTTCCCTGTGACCAGCACGGAAGAGGCTGTGCACACGCTGCGACACATCGCAAAAGAAGATTATGGTATTATTTATATCACCGAACGTTTCTGCAAGGATATGCAGAGCGTGATGGCGGAATATGTCAGCCAGAAGACACCTGCCATCATTCCGATCCCGGGTGTGGATGGGAATTATGGCGTCGGCATCGCGGGCGTAAAGAAGTCCGTGGAACGGGCTGTCGGTGCCGATATCTTATTCGGAGGTGAGAACTAATATGATTGAAGGAAGAGTTATAAAGGTATCCGGTCCTCTGGTCGTGGCCGAAGGCATGGGCGAGGCGGATATGTTTGACGTGGTCCGCGTGGGCGACCAGCACCTGATTGGAGAGATCATCGAAATGAGGAACGGTCTCGCCTCCATCCAGGTCTATGAAGAGACTGCAGGACTGAAGACGGGATCCAAGGTCTACTCCACCGGTGCACCGCTGTCCGTGGAACTTGGCCCCGGCCTGATCGAGACCATGTATGATGGTATCCAGCGTCCGCTGGAAGGTATGATGAAGGCCGCCGGCGCCAATATCACCCGTGGTATTGATGTGCCCGCCCTGGACCGTGAAAAGAAATGGGACTTCGTTCCTACTGTTAAGGTAGGAGATGAGGTAGAAGCCGGCGATATCATCGGTACTGTAAAAGAGACCGAGGTCGTCACCCAGAAGATCATGGTGCCCTACCGTGTAGCCGGTACCGTAAAAGAGATCAAAGCCGGTTCCTTTACCGTAACGGAAACCGTGTGTGTTGTCACCATGGCGGACGGAACGGATAAAGAACTGACCCTGATGCAGAAATGGCCGGTCCGTTTCGGTCGTCCCTACAAGACCAAGATGGTTCCGGACACCCCTCTGGTAACAGGTCAGCGTGTTATTGATACCATGTTTCCCATCGCCAAGGGCGGTGTGGCCGCCGTACCCGGCCCGTTCGGTTCCGGTAAGACGGTCGTGCAGCATCAGCTGGCGAAGTGGGCGGATGCGCAGATCGTGGTCTATATCGGCTGCGGCGAGCGCGGAAACGAGATGACGGACGTTCTGATGGAGTTCCCGGAGCTGGTTGACCCGCATACCGGCGAGAGCCTGATGAAGCGTACCGTTCTGATCGCCAACACATCGGACATGCCGGTGGCAGCCCGTGAGGCTTCTATCTATACCGGTATTACTATCGCGGAATATTTCCGTGACATGGGCTACTCCGTGGCTCTGATGGCTGACTCCACCTCCCGCTGGGCTGAGGCCCTTCGTGAGATGTCCGGTCGTCTGGAAGAAATGCCCGGTGAAGAAGGTTACCCGGCTTACCTGGGTTCCCGTCTGGCGCAGTTCTATGAGAGAGCCGGTAAGGTCATCTCCCTGGGTAAGGAAGGCCGCGAAGGCGCTCTGTCCGCCATCGGTGCCGTATCACCGCCCGGCGGCGATACCTCTGAGCCTGTATCCCAGGCCACCCTTCGTATCGTGAAGGTGTTCTGGTGCCTGGATTCGACCCTGGCCTATGCCCGTCACTTCCCGGCCATCAACTGGCTGAACAGCTACTCCCTGTATGTGGACCGTCTGGAGAAATGGTTCGCGGAGAACGTGAATCCGGAATTCCCGGAGCTTCGCGCCAAGGCTATGCGTCTGCTGCAGGAAGAAGCAGAGCTGAACGAAATCGTACAGCTGGTCGGCGTGGACGGCCTGTCTGTGACTGACCGTCTGAAACTGGAGGCTTGCAAGATGATCCGCGAGGACTATCTGCATCAGAACGCCTTCCACGAGATCGATACCTATTCCTCCATGGAGAAGCAGTATGATCTGATGAAGCTGATCATGAACTTCTACGAAGAAGGTTTGCAGGCGCTTACAAACGGGGCGGAGTTCAACAAACTGTCCGGCCTGGCCGTACGCGAAGATATCGGCCGATTCAAATATACGGAAGAGAAGGATGTGGCTGCGGAGTTCGCCCGCATTGCGGATGTTATCCGTGAGTCCATCAGCGCACTTTCAGCAGGGGAGGCAGAAGAAGAATGATCAGAGAATATAAAACCATATCCGAAGTGGCCGGCCCTCTGATGATCGTCAAAGGCGTACAGAATGTCGGCTACGATGAGCTGGGTGAGATCCAGCTGCCCAACGGCGATATCCGTCACTGCAAGGTGCTGGAGATCAATGGCGAAAACGCCACCGTGCAGCTGTTTGAAAGCTCCTCCGGCCTGAACCTTAAAGAGAGCTCCGTGCGTTTCCTGGGACACGGCACCACGCTGGATGTTTCCGAGGACATGCTGGGCCGCGTATTTGACGGTATGGGACGCCCCATTGATGACGGCCCCGCCATCATTCCGGAGGATTCCCGTGATATCAACGGTCTGCCCATGAACCCGGCAGCCCGTGACTACCCGTCCGAGTTCATCCAGACCGGTGTTTCCGCCATCGATGGCCTGAACACCTTGGTCCGCGGACAGAAGCTTCCCATCTTCTCCGGTTCCGGTCTGCCTCACGCCAACCTGGCTGCTCAGATCGCCCGTCAGGCGAAGGTTCTGAATACAGACAGCAACTTTGCCGTGGTCTTCGCGGCCATCGGTATCACATTCGAGGAAGCGGATTTCTTTATTTCTGACTTCCGTCGTACCGGCGCTATCGACCGTGCGGTCATGTTCATGAACCTGGCCAACGACCCGGCCGTAGAGCGTATCGCGACCCCTCGTATGGCACTGACCGCCGCCGAATATCTGGCCTTTGACAAGCACATGCACGTGCTTGTCATCCTGACGGATATCACCAACTACGCAGAAGCCCTGCGTGAGATCTCCGCCGCCAGAAAAGAGGTCCCTGGCCGCCGTGGTTACCCCGGCTACCTGTATACCGACCTTGCTACCATGTACGAGCGTGCCGGCCGCAAGAAGGGCATCGAAGGTTCCATCACCATGATCCCTATCCTGTCCATGCCGGAAGATGATAAGACACATCCCATCCCCGACCTGACCGGTTACATCACCGAGGGCCAGATCATCCTGTCCCGTGAGCTGTACCGCAAGGGCATTACGCCTCCGGTCGACGTGCTTCCGTCCCTGTCCCGTCTGAAGGATAAGGGTATCGGCAAGGGCAAGACCAGAGAGGATCATGCGGATACCATGAACCAGCTGTTCGCGGCCTATGCCAGAGGCAAGGAGTGCAAAGAGCTGATGGCTATCCTGGGTGAGGCGGCTCTGTCCGAGGTCGACCTGCAGTATGCAAAGTTTGCCGACAACTTTGAGGAGAAATATGTCTCCCAGGGTTACGAGACCAACCGCTCTATCGAGGAGACCCTGGAAATCGGCTGGGAGCTTCTGCGCGAGATGCCCAGAGGCGAGCTGAAACGTATCCGGGATGCGTATCTGGAGAAGTACTACGACAAACAGCCGTGAGCCTACCTGTAGACTGGCAAGAAAGGAGGGACCTTTATGGCCCGTTTAAATGTCAATCCTACACGAATGGTCCTCACACAGCTGAAGAAGCAGCTGGCGGTCGCCATCCGCGGCCACAAGCTGATGAAAGATAAGCGGGATGAGCTGATGAAGCGCTTCCTGGATCTGGCACGCGAAAACAAGAAGCTGCGTGAACAGGTGGAGGCAGAGCTGGGAGAGGTATATACCAGCTTCTCCATCGCCAGCTCGGTCATGACGCCCAGCATGATGGAAGAGGCGCTGATGTATCCCAAGCAGGGCGTGGCCCTGACCGTGGGCAGCAAGAACGTGATGAGCGTGGATGTGCCGGTGTTCGGCTTTGAGAGCACGCAGGCGGAGGGCAGCAGTATCTTCCCTTATGGCTTTGCGAACACCTCCGGTGAGCTGGATACTTCCATTGAAAAGCTTTCAGAAATCTTCCCGATCATGCTGAAGCTGGCCGCCATGGAAAAAGAGGCGAACATGCTGGCAGAAGAGATCGAGAAGACACGCCGCCGTGTAAACGCGCTGGAATACGTGAAGATCCCGCAGTATCAGGAGACCATCCGTTATATCCAGATGAAGCTGGATGAGGATGAAAGAAGCACGCAGACCCGTCTGCAGAAGGTCAAGGAAATGATCGCGAAGGATGCTATCGAAGAGGCAAGAGAGCGCGATGCACAGGCTTTGGCAGAGCTGCACGGGAAAACATCCTGACGTGTAGAAATACGAAGAAATCAGAAGGCCGGAGAGCGAATCTCCGGCCTTCTTCTTATGCGAGATGGCGGCTTTTGCCTGACCCCCGTATGTTGGAAGCGTATTACTTGTGGAGAACTGTTTCATTCGGAGTCTCGCTGCATCAAATATAAGTTTGTAGGGATGCTTTTGTAGCTACGGCGGTCAGCGGAATATTTCTGCCGGGAGCGGTTCGGAGGGGCCACAATTTGCTAAGGTCCCGATCGCCTTCTGCTTGGGCACACGCGGGGTTCAGGGAGAACGCCTGATGCGTTCTCCCTTCAGTTCGCGACTCGCTTAGAGCCTTGAAGGCTCACGCTCGGCCCTGCGCATAAGGCGCCTGTGACCTAAGCAAATTTGTGGACTCCTCAATGCTC
>CAMNFR010000051.1 GCA_946537305.1 uncultured Lachnospiraceae bacterium
GGAGAATTGCGAAATGAAGCTGAAAAAGATTAACGCAGCGCTGGGCCTTCTTTCTTCAGACCGTCTCCGCAGAAAGCTGGACAGTGCGATCTATGTGGTCGGAGCAGTTTGTTTTCTGGTCGCGTCCTTTATTATAATGAAAGGCCAGATCAGCATGTTCCTTATGGGGTAAAAGGAGACGGTTATGAAAAGTGCGATTGTTATTGGCAGCGGAATATCGGGTATGACATGTGCGGTGAAGCTGGCTGAAGCGGGTGTGGAGGTCGAACTTGTTTCGCCGTTTCCTTCGGAGCGATCACAGTCTGTCATGGCTGCGGGCGGCATCAATGCGGTCCTTTCAGATCATGAAGACGGTGATTCTGTTGCCTGTCATATAGAGGATACGCGAAGAGGCGGGAGGTATTTAGCCGGGGAAACAGCGGTAGCAGGACTGTGCGGGCACGCAGAGGAGATCATCCGTTACCTGGAGGGAATCGGAACGGTATTCAGTGTGGATGAAAACGGACTTCCGGCAAGAAGAGCATTTGGCGGTCAGTCGTACAGGCGCACCTGTTACTGCGGCTCTGCAACCGGAAAGCAGATCGTTTCCGCACTGGTCATGGAGACCCGGAAATATGAAGGCGCAGGGCTGATCAGGAGAAGGCTCTGGAGCTGTTTTCATTCCGCGCTGATCCTGGACGGCAGATGCTGCGGTGTACTCCTTTTCGATGAAAGTACACGGAAGATCGAAGCGGCGTACGCGGACGCTGTGGTGATCGCGACCGGTGGACAGAACGCGCTTTTCGGAAAGACCACGGGATCCACGCAGTGCGACGGATATACTGTGGGAAAGCTTTTTCTGCAGGGCGCGGAGCTGAAGAATCTGGAGTTCATCCAGTATCATCCGACGGCTCTTTACACGGGGCAGAAGAAGATGCTGATTTCCGAAGCAGTCCGCGGAGAGGGAGGAAGACTTTTCTATATAGAAAACGGGAAAAGAGTCTATTTTATGGAGGAAAAGTACGGCCCACAGGGAAATCTGATGACCCGGGATATCGTAAGCCGTGAGATTGAAAGAACCGGCAGGCAGGTATTCCTGGATATATCGTTTCTGGACAGCAGGCAGATCGACCGCAGATTGCCGGAGGTAAGAGATCTCTGTAAAAAGTATAGAAATCTGGACATCGCCGCAGAACCGATCCCGGTGGAGCCCTCGGTACATTTCTTCATGGGCGGACTGGCTGTCCACCTGAATCATGAGACGAATATTAAAAATCTGTTCGCCATTGGCGAGTGCGCGTCCATGTATCACGGCGCGAACCGGCTTGGCGGGAATTCACTTCTGGCAGCCGTTTATAGCGGAATGATCGCGGCAAAGGAAATCGCCGCAAGGCCATCGGAAAAAACACTTCCTGAGGAACAGACGGATTTTGTGCGGCAACTGGAAAGTGCCAATGAGCAGCTTAAGAAAGCACTGGAAGCAGGCGTGGAAAGCCCGTTCCCGGTGATGTATATCCGTGAAATGCTCGCGGAGACCATGAACCGGGATCTGGGGATCGTAAGGGATGAGGCATCGCTTGATGCAGGGATCTCTGATGTGGATTATTATCTCTCTGCTGCAGATAAAATTACGTATGACAGCAGTGTTATGCCGTATGAGATCTATTCGCTGAAAGGGATTCTGAGTCTTGCAAAAGCGGTCCTTGTCTGTGCGAAGGAACGAAGGGAGAGCCGAGGGGCACATTTTCGCAGTGATTTTCCGGAGGCAGATGATGATTTCGGCTGTGCCACGATCATTTCGTATGATCAGGGAGCGTACCGCGTGCGGTTTGATAAGGAGCGTGCTTATGAAAGTTAAGATCCTGCGGCAGGTGACCCCTTTTTCGGAGAGCTACTGGGAGACATTCCGCGCGGAAGTGACAGGGAATATGTCTGTGGCAGAATTGCTGGATCACCTGAATTATCACGATGACATCGTGGATGAGAACGGGCGAAAGACGACCCGGATCGGCTGGGAATGCTCGTGCCTGCAGGGCGTGTGCGGGGCCTGCGCCATGGTGATCAACGGCGTTCCTGCCCTTGCCTGTGAGACATTTGTGAAAGATCTGAAAGAGGAGATCACCATCCGTCCACTGCAGAAATTCCCGGTCATTCATGATCTTGTTGTTGACAGATCCATCATCCAGGAAAACCTGAAAAAGACGGATATTTATATAGGTGAATACAAACCGGCGGAAAAGAAAAGCACCACCGAAGCATTAAAGGAACATGATCACCAGTATACGGCGGCCAAGTGCCTGAAATGCGGTCTTTGCCTGGAGATCTGCCCGAATTATGTGAATGGGAAAACATTTTTCGGAGCGGTTTTTGCCAATGATTGCTATCTGGTATCAACAAGGAACCGTGAAAAAGCATCGGAGATCAGAAAGTACTACGGAGAGCATTTCGGCAATACATGTTCCAAAGCCCTTTCCTGCGTGGATGTGTGCCCGATGAAGATTCCGACGCTGGCGTCGATCGCGAAGATGAACAGGAAGATACTCACTTGATTCTATCGAGAAAATCGTATATACTATAAATCGCGTGAGCAGGCGGATGTGGCGGAATTGGCAGACGCGCTGGATTTAGGTTCCAGTGGTTCATACCGTGCGGGTTCGAGTCCCACCATCCGCATAAAAGGGGACTCTGATCGTACAATGATTAGAGTCCCTCTGTTTTCCCTGAAGCCTGTAAAAAGGAAAACGGAACCGGGGGATCCGATTCCGTTTCAAAGGGGAAAATATATGAAAAACGATATCAGGATTGCTTCCTGACAACATGAATATACGGGTAGAATGTGAACAAATTGTGTCATAAAACTTATGAAATACCTATGATATTCTTAAACTCGTTATAAAGTTCGATAAATTAGACAAAAATAGAATGGAGGAAGACGTTGGCCAGAGAGATATACGGTAACGGAAAAAAGAAGAAATCAGCGAAGACAACTTCGCCGGCGGGGAAGGTCCGTGTTCCCAGCATTCTGTGGCTCTTTCTGCTGCTTCTGGTGATGGCAGCCTCCGTGGCCGGCATTATATTTACAGTCGGAGAACATTATTACCGCACCCATTTTATGGATGGCACCATGGTAAACGGGGTCAATGTGTCGGGCCGCACCGCGGAGGAAGTAAAGAGCCGCTTCCAGGGAGAAATTGAAGGATATTCCCTGACGGTCTTGGAGCGCACCGGCACGGGAGAACATACGGAGGAGACCATCACCGGGGATCAGATCGGCATGGAGATGGTCTTTGACGATGCTCTGCGGCAGGGACTGCTCGCCCAGACGCGCGGCGGCTGGCTGAAGATGCGGGGACAGGCCCGCACGCTGGAACTTGGCAGTATGGTCCGCTTTGATGAAGCAGCCTGGCAGATGAAAATCGACAGTCTGAAGTGTTTTGCGGAAGATTTCATTACCCAGCCGGTGGATGCGGAACTTACGGACTATCAGAGCGGTACAGGCTATACGATCATCCCGGAGGTGGTGGGCAACGCGCCGCAGGAGGATGTGATCCGGAAGGCTCTTCTGGATGCGGTCAATAACCTTGAGACCGAACTGGATCTGGAGAAGGTGGAAGGCGCATATCTGGCGCCGTCCGTCACGGCAGACGATCCCGCGCTTACCGCCCGCAAGGAGGCAATGGAAAAATATACCGGCATCACCATCACCTATGTGTTCGGGGAGAACCGGGAGGTGCTGGACGGAGATACACTGCACAAATATGTCCGCACGGACAAAGACGGCAATGTAACGCTGGATACCTCCTTTGTGGAGGAATACGTGGCGAGCCTTCGGAAAAAATATGATACGATCTTCCGTCCCAGGACCTTCTATACCACCTATGGACAGGAGGTCACCCTGGAGGATGGCGATTACGGCTGGTGGATGAATTACAAGAAGGAAGAGGAGAAGCTGACGGAGATGCTCCTGGCGGGAGAGAGCGGAGAGCGCACGCCGGAGTATTATCAGACGGCGGCGCAGTATGGGCCGGAAGATTATGGGAACACCTATGTGGAGGTGAACCTGACGGCGCAGCATCTGTTCTTCTATCAGGACGGTATTCTGCGGCTGGAATCGGATTTTGTCTCCGGCAATGAAAAGAAGAAGAACGGTACGCCGGAGGGCGTATACGGCATCACCTATAAGGAGCGGAATGCCACCCTTAAGGGTGAGAACTATTCCTCTGCCGTGTCCTATTGGATGCCGTTCAATGAAAACGTTGGTCTGCACGATGCTCCCTGGCGCCGTCAGTTCGGGCAGAATATTTACCTGTCCTCCGGCTCCCATGGCTGCGTGAACCTGCCGTATAAGGTGGCCAAGGAACTGTATGGCATGGTCTCTGCCGGCACGCCGGTCATCGTGTATCATCTGGAGGGGACGGAATCGGATTCCCTGACCGAGCAAGGGTCGTTTGAATTTGCTCAGGCTGTGATCGACGCCATCGATTATATCGGGGAAGTACAGAAAACGGAGCAGAGCGAGAAGAAGATCAAGCGCGCCAGAGAACTGTATGATGATCTGAATTCGGAAGAACGTTCCATGGTCACCAATTATGATGATCTGACGGCTGCAGAGGCTGCTTTTAAAGCGCTGAAGTAAAGCAATGTAAGGGATATTTTCTATGAATAATATCATATTGATCGGCATGCCGGGCTGCGGCAAGAGCACCGTGGGCGTGGTGCTGGCCAAAGCTATGGGATACGATTTCCTGGATTCGGATCTTCTGATCCAGCAGCGGGAAAGCCGGGTGCTCTCCCGCATCCTGGAAGAAGAAGGGCCGGACGCCTTCAATCGCATAGAGGAGGATGTGAATGCATCCATACAGGCGGAACGGACGGTCATCGCCACCGGAGGCAGCGTGGTCTACGGACCGAGGGCCATGGAACACCTGAGAGAAATCGGTACGGTGATCTATCTGAAGCTGCCGCTGGCGGAGGTGGCAGAGCGCCTGGGGGATCTGACGGAACGGGGCGTATCCCTGCACGAGGGGCAGACGTTAGAAGATCTGTACCGGGAAAGGATTCCGCTGTACGAAAAATATGCACATCTGACCATCGATGCCTCCGGCGCAGGCATTCGTCACGTCGTGACGGCGATCCGGCAGGCAGTGGGAATGTAAGGTGTTCCGGCGCGCAGAGATAGCGGCGATGCTGTATGAATGAGATGAATGACAGAAAGAGAGGTCTATATCATTATGAGAAACATTACACTTTCTGACGGGAATGCGATTCCCTGCATGGGGTTCGGATGTTATAACGGATTCGGGGATGAAATGGTGCGGGCTGTCAGCACGGCGCTGGAAGAAGGCTATTCCTACATCGATTCCGCGGAAGCGTACAAAAATGAGGAACTGGTGGGAGAAGGTCTTCGGCCGCATCTGGCCCGCCGGGAAGAGCTTTTTATTCTTTCCAAAGCGTGGCCGACGTCTTTTGCCGATCTGGAGAGCGCCTGCACGGCGTCGCTGAAAAAATTGGGCACGGATTATCTGGACGGCTATCTGCTGCACTGGCCCTGGTTGGACGAGGCGCTGCGCCTGAAAGCCTATGAGCAGCTGCTGAAGCTGCAGGAAAAAGGCCTGGTGCGCACCATTGGTGTCTCAAATTTCCTGACCTCCCAGATGGAAAAGATCAAAGAGGAATTCGGAGCCTGGCCCACACTGTATGAGATCGAATGTCATCCTTCTTATCAGCAGCGCGCCTTTATTGACTGGTGCAGGGAGCGGGACATCCAGACCATTGCCTATAGCCCCATTAACCGCAGTGCGGACCTGGGCGCACCTGTTCTGCAGGAGCTGGCAGAGAAATACGGGAAGACGCCGGGGCAGATCGTGCTGAACTGGCACATCGCCCATGACCAGATCCCCATCCCCAAGTCTGTGCACGCAGATCGTATCCGGGAGAACATACAGGTCTTTGATTTCGCGCTTACACCGGAGGAGATGGCGTTAATCGACGCGCTGGAAGCCGGAAAGAAGAGCGGGCAGGATCCACTCGTCTTTCCTTCCTTATAATGATTACAATTATAATTTTATATTTACAAAATTATAAAAGTGCGTTATAATCATAATGCTTTAACGCTGTGAAGTTTTACTATGAGAACAGTGAGGGGTTTATGAATCAAAGATTGCAAACAGAAGCCGTTGACGTACTTTTTGATGCCATCCTGCAGTTGAAGACACGTGAAGAATGCTACCTTTTCTTTGAGGATATCTGCACCGTCAACGAGGTGCTGTCCATTGCACAGCGCTTCGAAGTGGCACGCATGCTGCGGGAAGGAAGAACGTATCTGGAGATTGCCAATAAGACAGGCGCTTCAACAGCGACCATCAGCCGTGTAAACCGCAGTTTGACGTACGGAAATGACAGCTATGAAATGGTCCTGAAACGCATGGGCATGTAACGCGTGAGCATGTAACAATAAAAAACCGGAACCGGTCAATGACTCGGTTCCGGTGACTTTTCTTTGCGTTTGACCGGGGGCTTCATGTCGTCGATCAGTGTCTCGATCATACGTTTTTTCAGGGCGATATCAAAGGACATCAGGCATACAAATACAAACTTCTGCAGATAATTCCGTTCGTCCGCAGTCATTTCTTTATCGTTAAATGCCTCTGATGCCGCCTGGATCTTGTGCCGTATATCCTGATAGCAATCCTGCGCGGCTACGTGCTCCATCAGCAGGATATCCCGATAGATGGAAGCCATGTCCGGAGCCTCGCGGCGTCCCCAGTAGCGCTCTGTCAGCGGGCGGGTCAGCGTGGCTATATCCCCGATGCTCAGAATATTCTTTAAATAGTAAATGTAATTGAGCAGCAGCAGGTGATCCCGGGAATATTTCTTTTTCACGGGGGGCGGCAGCAGCTTATTTTTTGTATAGTTATTGATCATAGTCTTGGTCAGGATCTTATCATCCGGGTTGCGGCGCCAGCCCTTCAGCCGCTCCTCCATAAAGGTGGTAACCTGATCCATATATAAATCCAGCTTGGGCAGCATGGACGGCCGGATATAGGGGATGTGCTCAAAGACCTGCAGCATCTCCTCCAGTTCATGTATCAGAGACATGGGGGCACCTCCGCTGTGATGATTTGTACCGTCGCCATACATTGTAATGGTAAACGGACATCTGTCTCATTATAAGGGATTTCGATAGGAATTGCAAGAAAGGAATAGAGATATGGTTTCAGTATATGATTCGCTGAACGAACCGCAGCGGGAGGCGGTGATGACAACGGAGGGACCGGTGCTGATCCTTGCCGGGGCCGGTTCCGGGAAAACGCGCGCCTTGACGCACCGGATCGCCTATCTGATCCGGGAAAAAGGGGTCAGGCCGTGGAATATTTTGGCCATCACCTTCACGAATAAAGCGGCAGAGGAGATGCGCGAACGGGTGGATGATCTGGTAGAGGAAGGCGCCGGGGCGGTATGGGTATCTACTTTTCATTCTCTGTGTGTGCGTATTCTGCGGCGCCATGCGGAGGCGCTGGGCTATACCTCTTCCTTTTCGATCTATGATACGGACGATCAGCGCACCCTGATGCGCCAGGTCCTGAAGAAGCTGGATCTGAATCCAAAGGAATATCGGGACCGCGGGATGCTGGCCATCATTTCCTCCGCCAAGAACGAATTGCAGGATGTGAGCGCCTTTGCCCGGGAGAACGCGGGTGATTTCCGACTTTCCGTAGCGGCCCGGGTCTACCGGGAATATCAGCGGCAGCTGGTGGTCAACAATGCCATGGATTTTGATGATCTTCTGGTCAATGCCGTGGCCTTGTTCCGATCGGAGCCCGATATCCTGGAGGATTACCGGGATCGCTTCCGTTACATTCTGGTGGATGAATATCAGGACACCAATACGGCGCAGTTCCAGCTGGTATCGCTCCTGGCGGGCGGTCACCGGAATTTATGCGTGGTGGGCGATGATGATCAGTCTATTTACAAGTTTCGCGGCGCCAATATCCGCAATATCCTGGATTTCGAAAAGACCTTCCCGGACGCGAAGGTCATCCGACTGGAGCAGAACTATCGTTCCACCGGCAATATTCTGGAGTCGGCGAATGCCGTGATCCGTCATAACAGGGGGCGGAAGGATAAGACGCTGTGGACAGAAAATCCCGTCGGGAAAAAGGTCTCGTTCCGGCTGTTCCCCACGGCCTTTGCGGAAGCGGATGCCATCATTGAAGATATCCGCCGGAACCGGGAAAAATACCCGTACGGAAGCTGTGCCGTGCTGTACCGCACGAACGCGCAGTCGCGTCTGTTCGAGGAACGGTGCGTGGCGGAAAATGTGCCGTACCGGCTGGTGGGCGGCGTCAATTTCTATCAACGAAAGGAAATCAAGGATATTCTCTGTTACCTGAAGACGGTGGATAACGGCGCAGATGACCTGGCGGTGCAGCGGGTGCTGAACGTGCCCAAACGCGGCATCGGAGCCGCCAGTGAAGCGAAGGTCATGAACTATGCCGACGAGATGGAAATCAGCTTTTACGACGCCCTGGCTCAGGCGGAGGGGATCCCGGGACTGGGACGTACGGCATCAAAAATCGAGGGATTTGTCAACACCATTGAGGTGCTGCGCGCCAAGCTGCCCTATCTTACGGTCAAGCAGATGATCGAGCAGGTGCTGGAGGATACAGGTTACCGGGAGGAACTGGAAGCCGAAGAGACGGTGGAGGCGGAGACCCGCCTGGAAAATATACGGGAACTGATCAGCAAAGCTGCGGATTTTAACGATGAGCCCGAAGATGAAGGCGCGCTGGGGCGCTTTCTGGAAGAAGTGGCCCTGGTGGCGGATGTGGACAGCGTGGATACCTCGGATGACCGTGTGATCCTGATGACCCTTCACGCGGCCAAAGGCCTGGAGTTCCCCAAGGTCTATCTGGCCGGTATGGAGGAGGGGATCTTCCCCGGGTTCATGTCCCTGCGCTCCGGAGACGACGCAGATCTGGAGGAGGAGAGAAGGCTCTGCTATGTGGGCATTACCCGCGCGCGTGAAGAACTGATGCTGACGGCCGCCAGAAGTCGTATGGTCAACGGGGAGAATCGCTACAATCAGGTCTCCCGTTTTGTGGAGGAGATTCCGGCAGAGCTCCTGGAGCGGCCGGGAGAGCGCGGAGCCGCCGGCGTACCCCGTCCGCGGGAGAACTCATCCGGATCTTCGGCCGGCAGTTATCGCCCTGTGTCCCATGTACTTAGCACCCCCGCCGGTGCCGCCTACCGCCTGGGGAAGGAATTTACCGTGTCCAACACCGGTGCACCGGACTATGGCGTGGGAAACCGCGTGCGGCATATCAAATTCGGACAGGGGACCGTATTGGCGATGGAAGAGGGAAAGCGGGACTGGGAGGTGACCGTGGACTTCGACCGCGCCGGCGTCAAGAAGCTCTTTGCTTCCTTCGCGAAGCTTCAGAAATGTTAGTTCCTGTTTTCACGTGGTTCTGAATAGTAACAAATTATTTGAAAAAAATTCATGGTATTGTAGCACAAATCGTGTTATACTGATACAGTATAGAGTGAACGAAATTCCGGAATGCCGCGGGCGGTCGTTTCCGGGAATGCTGAAAATACATATGCGGCCCCGAGCCTGCGGAAGGGAGGAAATAGCGTGAATATTACAAGATTGGAGGATGTCCTGGCTATGAGCAAACTTACCAGCCTGTTGAACAGGGAGGAAGAAGAACAGAAAACAAAGCGCACCATTCTTACGATCCTGGCCTGTATCGGCGCAGTCGCCGTGGTGGCGCTGATCGCCTATCTGGTCTACCGCTTCTTCTTTGCGGAGGATCTGGACGATTTTGATGATGATCTGTACTTCGATGACGATGATGACGATCTGGAAGACTTCTTTGAAGAGGATGAAGAAGCCGTTCCGGCCGCAAAGGCGGAAGGCTGATTCCCGGCGGGAAAATCCTTCTTTTGCGGAGAGCTGCACATCTATTCAGCCGCCTGTCAGACCGGCAGACGGCTCTTTTCATGCAAATTTTCCAGACCAGAGGAAGAGGTGGCGATTTGAAAAAAGGAACGGAATTCGAGGGCGTGGTGAGCCGTCTGATCTTCCCCAATAAAGGGGTCGTGGATATGGACGGCCAGTCGGTCATCGTTAAGAATGCATTGCCGGGACAGCAGGTGCGGGCGGTGGTGAATAAGCGCCGCGGCGGCCGCTGTGAGGCAAGACTGCTGGCGGTTACAAAGCCGGCCCCGGAGGAGCGCCCCGCGCAGCGCTGCCCCCACGCGGATGAGTGCGGCGGATGCCTGTACCAGGGGTTCCCCTATGAATATCAGCTCGCGGTCAAGGAACAGCAGGTCCGGGATCTTTTAAAGCCGGTATTGGGGGAGGATATCCCCATGGATCCCATCTGCCCCAGTCCGGTGCCGTCAGCCTACCGCAATAAAATGGAGTTTTCCTTTGGAGATGCCCAAAAGGGCGGCGAAATGACCCTGGGAATGCATAAGCGAGGAAGCTTTTATGATGTGGTCACGGTGGATGGCTGCCGCATCGTGGATGAAGATTTTCGACAGATCCTGCGCGCGGTATTGGATTACATGCGGGAAAGAGAGGTCCCTTTCTACCGAAAGATGGCCCATCAGGGCATTCTGCGGCACCTGCTGGTGCGGAAGGCTGCCTTTACCGGGGAGATCCTGGTGGATCTGATTACTACCTCCGCCTGGCAGCCCCCGGAGGATTTCGCACAGATGCTCCTGGCGCTGCCGCTGTCCGGAACGCTGACAGGCATTCTGCATACCGTGAACGATTCCTGGGCAGACACCGTGCAGGATGAAGGAACAACGGTGCTTTACGGAAGAGATTATATTACGGAAGAACTTCTGGGGCTTCGTTTTGAGATCACGCCGTTTTCCTTCTTTCAGACCAATTCACGCGGCGCGGAGAAGCTGTATGAGATTGCACGGAGCTATATTGGCGAGACCCGCGGAAAACGGATCTATGATCTGTACAGCGGCACCGGCACCATCGCGCAGATCCTCGCGCCGGTCGCAGAGCAGGTGACGGGCGTGGAGATCGTGGAGGAAGCCGTGGAGGCTGCCCGCCGAAACGCCGCCGCCAACCATCTGGACAACTGCCGCTTCCTGGCCGGGGATGTATTAAAGGTGCTGGATGAGCTCCCGGAGGCGCCGGATCTGATGGTACTGGATCCCCCGCGGGACGGTATCCATCCCAAGGCCATCGGAAAGCTGCTGGCCTATCAGGTGCCACGCATCGTATACATCAGCTGCAAGCCTACCAGTCTGGCGCGCGATCTGGTCTTCTTTAAAGAAGCCGGCTATCAAGTCACCCGCCTGCAGTGCGTGGACATGTTCCCCTTTACCGGGGGGATCGAGACCGTCTGCCTGCTGACCCGTTCATAATTTCTTCAGAAACTCTTGCGGTTTTCTCCCTTGTAGAGATTGCCGGTATTTGATATAGTAAGCCCATAAAACAACCGTACTAGTACAAGTAGTACAGTTGCCTTATGGGTTTATTATATTTTTGGGCAATATTTTCGGGAAAGGAGGCGCGGATGTATCAGATAGATATCATGAGCCGCAAGCCGCTGTATGAGCAGCTTGTGGAGCAGGTGGAGCGGTTCGTCCTGCGCGGAGTGCTGGCTGCGGAGGAGCAGATGCCATCCGTGCGCGGACTTTCGGAAGAGCTTTCGGTCAATCCGAATACGGTACAGAAGGCTTATTCGGAACTGGACCGTCGCGGTATTGTATATTCCGTGCCCGGCAAGGGGTGTTTTATCAGCCCCAATGCCAGGACGTTTATCGGGAACCGCCGGGAGGGCGAATTGTCCCGGCTGACGGAAGAAATCTATGATCTGGCACTGGCCGGGATCACCCGGGAGCGGGTGATCGGCTGTGTGGATGAGGCGTATCGGAAGAAAGGAGAAAACGATGATCCAAGCTGAACATCTGACAAAAAAATTCGGTGATTTCACCGCACTCTCCGACATCCGCTGCCGTATTCCGGAGGGCTGCATTTACGGCATGGTGGGCTCCAACGGAGCCGGAAAATCCACGTTCCTGCGGTTGGTATCCGGTATCTATCGTCCGGACGGCGGCAGCGTGCAGATCGACGGGGAACCGGTCTACGAAAACCCGGCTGTTAAAGAAAAGATCTCTTTTGTGCCGGATGACCTGTATTTTATGGGTGGGGCTTCCATGAACCGCATGGCGGATCTGTATTCCGCGGCCTATCCCCGCTTCGACCGGCATCGGTATGAATATTTGGTAAAGACGTTCGAGCTGAACCCGGAACGTTCGACCAACGGTTTTTCCAAGGGCATGCGCCGTCAGGCCGCCATCATTCTGGCCCTGTCCCGCCGCCCCCGGTATCTTTTCTTCGATGAGACCTTTGACGGTCTGGACCCGGTCATGAGGAATCTGGTGAAATCCCTGATTGTCAAGGACGTACTGGAGGATAAGGCGACGGCTATTATCACCTCTCACTCCCTCCGGGAGTTGGAGGACACCTGTGACCAGCTGGCGCTGCTGCACAAGGGCGGCGTCGTTCTGGAGAGCGATATCCTCAATCTAAAGACGACACTTTTTAAGCTGCAGGTGGCTTTTTCCGATACCTACGGGGAGGAGCGCTTTGCCGGAATCGAAAAACTCCACTACAGCAAGCGGGGCTCAGTGACAACGCTGATCGCCCGGGGCGACAAGAAGGCCATTCTGGCGCAGCTTTCGGCCATGAATCCGCTGCTGCTGGATGTGCTTCCGCTTACCCTGGAGGAGGTATTCACCTACGAACTGGAAGCGCTGGGGTATCATTTTGATATCGGCGGCTATGACTTTGAGAAGGAGGAGGAGAGGCAGAAATGACAAAAACATGGTTTGACCAAAAACTCTTCCGCGACGGATTCCGTCAGCTGACGCTGGCAGGCCTGATCTGTGCGCTGATCTTGGCGCTGCAGGCCGTGCTGATCCCGGTGGGACAGGTGCTTCAATACCGCTCCGAGGGGGCAGCGTGGATGGGTCGTGAGGTTGTTGGCTTCTGGGCAGCCAACCCGTTGGTAGTGACGACCTTCTGTCTGATCACACCGTTGATGGCCCTGTGGCTGTTCCGCTTCCTGTCCCGCCGGGACGCGTGCGATTTTTACCATGCGATCCCGCAGAGCCGGACCTGTCTGTATATCAGCTTTTTAGCGGCAGTATTGGCCTGGGCGCTGATCCTGCAGTGGGGATCTTCCCTGCTGGCGATCCTGGCCCACATGGTATTTCCGAAATATTTTGAAGTACAGGTAAGAGAGATCCTGGTGGCGAATGTGCAGGTCACAGCCTGCAACCTGTTCGTGCTGGGCGCGGTGCTGCTGGCCGTCACCCTGACCGGCAACGCCCTGACCAATCTGGTGGTATCCCTTTTGATCATCTTTTTCCCGCGCCTTCTGATGTTTGTGATCCGTGCCTGCGTGGGAGACAGCCTTTCGATCATCGGCTCCGAATATCTTTCTTTCCTGGGGAATAACTGGAATGTCGTGACGGGAACCATCTTCTTTTTGCTGGATGATGGTTACAGCCTGATGAAAAACCTGACGGCGGGGGCCTATACGGCAGCTTTCGGAATTCTGTATCTGGTGATCGGCGGAATTATGTTCAACCGCCGCCGCAGTGAGGCGGCCGGCGAGGCAGCTATTCATCCGGCGCTGCAGCTGATCTTCCGACTGATCCCGGCCTGCGTTTTCTGCCTGATCCCCAGCGTGCAGATATTCTATATGCTGGTGGAGCACAGAGATGTGGCGGCGATAGATCTATACAACATTGTTGTTTTATATCTGATCGGCATTTTTATCTACTTCCTGTACGAGCTGATCTCCACCAGGAAGGTCCGCAACCTGCCGAAGGCGGTGCCGGGTCTCCTGTTCCTGCTGGCCTTTAATCTTTTGATCATCTTTGGAATGTTTTCCATGCGGCGCAGCCTGCTGCAGTATTCACCGGAAGCGGATGAAATCGATTCGGTCCGGATCATCGGCAGCAATGTGTATGTGCGTTCGATGCGCGATGAAGACAGCGGCGTCATACCGGGGTATTTCTCCTCGCGGCGCGGGCAGATCGAACTGACCGATCCGAAGGTAAAAGAACTGGTGGCACAGCGGTTAAAGGAATCCATTGAATTTGATGAGCATCCGGAGCAGCGCAAGGACTCGGATTATGATTATCAGAGCCAGGAAGTAGCTATTACTGTTAACGGCAAGACCACGTACCGGGTGCTGCACCTGCTGATGACCGATGTGACCCTGCTGGCAGACACACTGTATCAGGACGATTCGGTCGCGGATATCTATATGAATCTTCCCGCGGCGGATGATCCGGCAGTTTCACTGACGCTGGAAAACAATATGCCGTCTGCAGAGGAAACCAGGCAGAAGAATGCTTCCGAGGTGTGGGAGGCGCTGCGGGAGGATGTACAGGACATGGGCCTGGCTGCCTGGTACACCTACTGCAGTGATCCGTCCCGCAGCGGTGCCTTTACGCTCTATATGCGTTACAAGGGTACGGATAAGACCACCGGTCTGGCGGTCGTCATCAGCCAGGAGACGCCGAAAGCCCTGAATGCCGCCTTGAAATATGCCTGGCAGGAGTCGGCGGATGCGCGTGCTGAAATGGAGCAGCAGCTGGATCAGCTGGCAGAGGATCTGGAGCAGAATCAAGATGGAATATCCTATAACTTTACTTCTATGGAGTGGATCAACACCGGCGCCGAAAACTCTGCAAAAGGAGACCTCTACGCCTCTATAGAGAATGTGACTCCGGAGCAGGTCCGGGCACTTTCGGATCTGCTGAAACAGCAGGATACCTTCACCGGTGATAACGGGAACGGATATCTGGCCGTCATGATCAATGTGGAATATTCCAATGGCGCGCTGGAGGAGAACTATACACAGGACAGAGACCTGTACGACAGCTATTACGGCAGTATGCTGTTGATCGCACCGGAGGATATGCAGCCGTATATCGATCTGTTCCGGATCGGAGAGGTACAGTATTAAAAACGACGCTTGAATCTGAGGACCGGAGAGCTTTGCGCTCACCGGTCTTTTGCTATGCGTGACAAGGGGACGCGTTAAAATACTTGCGATTGCGTGAGCAAATAATCTGTGATACACTATGGCTTAAGAAATTGCAGGCGAGTCTTGCATTCGAAGGGGATCAACGCTCCGCAAAAGACGCGGACATGTGCAGGAGGCAGAGGATATGGGAAAGTATTTTGGGACCAACGGATTTCGCGGAGAGGCCAATGAAACGCTGACCGTACGGCATGCCTTTGCCATCGGGCGCTTTTTGGGATGGTACTACAAACAGGACCACCGCCCCAAAATCGTGATCGGCAAGGATACACGGCGAAGCAGCTATATGTTTGAGGAAGCGCTTTCCGCCGGACTGACTGCCTCCGGAGCGGATGTTTACCTGCTGCACGTGATTCCCACCCCCGGCGTTGCCTATGTGGTGCGCACGGAGGAATTTGACTGCGGCATCATGATTACCGCAAGCCATAATCCCTACTATGATAATGGGATCAAGATCGTGAACAGCCACGGAGAGGCGATGGAGGAGGAGGTCCTGCGGCAGCTGGAGCGTTATCTGGACGGGATTACGCCGGAGGTCCCGTTGGCGCGGGGCGAGGAGATCGGCTGCACCACGGATTATCTGGCCGGACGCAACCGCTATATCGGCTATCTGATTATGCTGGCCACCAGATCCTTCCGGGGCCGTCGCGTGGGACTGGACTGCGCCAACGGAAGCGCATTTATGATCGCTAAAAGCGTTTTTGAAGCACTGGGGGCCCGTACCTATCTGATTCATGCTTCGCCGGACGGCACCAACATCAACCGGGACTGCGGCTCCAACGCCATTGATTCTTTGCGGGAGCTGGTGTTGGATGAAAAGCTGGATATCGGCTTTGCCTACGACGGAGATGCCGACCGCTGTATTGCCGTGGATGCGGATGGCAGCGTGATCGACGGGGACCGCATCCTGTATATCTGCGGGACCTACATGAAGGAAAGAGGGCAGCTCTTCGGGGATACCATCGTGACCACAGTCATGTCCAACCGGGGCCTGTACCAGGCCCTGGATGCGGCGGGGATTTCCTATGTAAAGACCGCTGTGGGGGACAGCAATGTCTATGAAAACATGCAGAAAAACGGCCATCGCCTGGGCGGGGAGCAGTGCGGGCATATCATCTTCAGCAAATATGCGTCCATTGGGGACGGTATCCTGACCAGCCTGAAGCTGATGGAGGTGATGCTGGAAAAGAAACAGAGCCTTTCGGAGCTTTCCGCGGCTTTCGTGCAGGAGCCTCAGCTGCTGCTGAATCTTCCCAGCCGGGAAAAATATGAGGCGATCAACGATGCGGATGTGCAGGTTGTGATCCTGGCTGTGGCACAGGACCTGGCGCAGGAGGGACGCATTCTGGTGCGCGCCAGCGGAAATGAACCGCTGGTCCGCGTGATGGTGGAGGCCGCCACACAGGATAGATGCCGGCAGATGGCAGAGCGGGTGGCGGATGTACTCAAGGAAAAGGGGTATGTGAAATGAAGCAGTGGATGAAAAATGTGCGGGAAGTCGAACCGTATGTGCCCGGGGAGCAGCCCCAGGTGCGCGATGTGACCAAGCTGAATACCAATGAGAATCCTTATCCGCCGGCGCCTGGCGTGCTGGCTGCGATCAGCGCGGTGGATGAAGACCGGCTGCGCCGCTATCCGGACCCGGACTGCCGCGGGCTGATTCGTGCCCTGGCGGATTACTATCATGTGGGTGAGGATCAGGTATTCGTGGGCGTGGGGTCGGATGATGTCCTGGCCACTGCTTTTATGACTTTCTTTAACGGGAACGATCCCATCCTTTTCCCGGATATTTCCTACGCATTTTACGAGGTGTGGGCGGAGATGATGCGCATCCCGTTTCGGAAGATCCTGCTGGGAGAGGATTTCCGGCTGAAGGCAGAGGACTACGTGCAGCCCAACGGCGGCATTGTTTTTCCTAATCCAAACGCGCCGACATCCATTCTGGAGCCGGTGTCCTTTGTGGAGAAGATCGCCGCGGCGAATCCCGGCAGTGTGGTGATCGCGGATGAGGCGTATATTGATTTCGGCGGAGAGAGCGCGCTGCCGCTGATCCAGAAATATGACAACCTGCTGGTGACCCAGACCTTTTCCAAGTCCCGAGCCCTGGCAGGCATGCGCATCGGATTTGCCATCGGAGATCCGGCACTGATTTCTGCCATGATGGCCGTGCGCAATTCCTATAACTCCTATACCATGAACCAGACGGCCCTGGATGCCGGCATCGCGGCCATCGAGGACGATGAGTATTTCCGCGGCCGGCTGGCTGATATCATGGATACCCGCGCGGATGCGGTAAAACGCCTGGGGGCGCTGGGCTTTAGCGGCCCGGACCCCATGGCCAATTTCCTGTTCGTGCAGCATGAAAGCGTACCGGCCGTAAAGATTTTCGAGGCGCTGCGAGCCCGCCATATCTACGTCCGGTATTTTGCAAAGCCTCGGATCGATAATTACCTGCGCATCACCATAGGCACCCCTGCGCAGATGGAGCGCCTGTATACCGCACTGGAAGAAATATTGAAGGAAAACCGATAGACAAGATGGACCGGGGGGACGGCGGCGTGGTCCGCCCCGTCCCCTTGGTTAAATACATGTAAGATATTTATTCTCTTTTAGGGATAGATTCATATTTTAAAAGTATCAAAAAGGACGAAAAAAACACTTGCCAAAACCGAAATGAGAGAGTATAATACCACATGTTCGGTTCGAGAAACCGAAAATAACAATGGGCTATCGCCAAACGGTAAGGCAACGGACTCTGACTCCGTCATTTCAAGGTT
>CAMNFR010000052.1 GCA_946537305.1 uncultured Lachnospiraceae bacterium
TGCAGAGCGTAGACTTTATAAAGTGTGTACTGGGCTTTGTGATGGTGCGCCGGGGGAGCTGGGCTGTCGACCTGACTGCATAGGACACGTAGGATAAGACCGCCCGTCCGGCAGAAAATACCGCGCAGGGATTCGGTAAGGTTGTCAATCAGCGAAAGCAGACTCGAATCCCGTGCCAAGAATCGGGTGAGGCACCACTACCGGATGCGGCACCACTACCGGATGTGACATCGTTGTCTGGATGCAATAAGAACAGAGAAGAAAAGGGATTGCAGAGAGCGGAAATATGAGATAAAATAATGATAAGACAGGTTGTGTCGCAATCAAGGAGGTGTCTTATGGCAGATATCAATGCTCTCTTAAACCAGGTAGTTGCAGAAGTAAAGAAAAATCCGGCGCTGATCGAGAAAGCCAAGAAAGACCCGGCAGCGACCATCAAGGAAGTGACCGGCATCACCGTCACCAACGATCAGCTGCTGACCGCGTATAAACAGCTGCAGGGGAAGGTAGATATGAAGCAGGTTGAAGCCTTCCTGGGACAGATCCTGAAATAGCCTGCAGAAGCAGATGTAATCTGCAGATTCTGAAAAATCTGCAGATATGAAGCTTCGGGCAGAACCGGAAAATTTTCAGCCAAGAAATACATGGACAAAAAGAAGAGGACAAGGTCATTACACCTAGTCCTCTTCTTTGTTGTTATGTTGGATCATATTCTCGTTCTGCACACTGCTGAACTTCTCATAGAAAAACTGCTTGTCCTGCGTGATCATTCGTATGATGATTTCGATTACAAATACTGCCATGCCGATTTCCGTAATCGTCTGAAAGCGGTCCCAGAAGGTGAAGGCGTTGTTGTAGGTGATCTGCTTCATTTCCTGGCACAGCACCCAGTAGTGCGGAAGATGTGCGATCAGGATGCTGATCCAGGCGGCCCGCACTAGATACTGCTGCGGAAGCGGGGAGAGGCTGTGCTTTCCGCGCCGGTTAGTGAGCCGCAGGCGGAACAGGCTCTTGCCCAATGTGTAGCCGTCGGTCATCAGCGGGAAGACCGTAAAATAGATAATGGTAAAGACAACACTCAGCAGTACTTCCATTACAAATCCGACGGCGGTTGCAGGTATAATGAGTGATATCACCCACTGAATTACCGAAATCACAAAGAAATCAACAAAAAACGCCAAAAAACGTCGAAAAATCGGGATGGAATCCCCACGACGGTAGGCGGAAGCATCGATCTTGTCCCGGCTGGGAAGCGGGAAGCAGATCAGCGGGGAAAGCAGCCAGCCGACCGTTCCGCCCGCAGTATTCAGGATCAGGTCATCGACATCGAAGGTCCGGTAGGCGTGTGCGTACAAGCCATAGAGCCCTGTCCTCTGTGTCATCTCAAAAAAGAGGGAGACCAGGAACATCAGCGGCACCGCCAGGAAAAAGTTTACCCGGAAATAGTAGTGCAGGTAAATGCCCAGCGGGAACAGCAGTATCGTGTTCAGGATGGCCTGATATACATACGGATTTTTCAGGAATTCCTTCAGCCCGTGAAGACTGTGAATATGCCAGTCGGCTGTGCGTCGGATCATCCGCAGAAAATGTCCCGGCGTCATCTGCATGGCCGGCGCCGCGGAGGCAGCTACCTCCGCGCGGGAGGGCAGCGGAAGGATCACCTGAAAATACGCATTGATCAGATACAGGATAAAAGTATATACCAGGATCGTACGAAGCAGGGGGATAGCCCCGTAGTGCCGGTATTCATAAATCAGGTACGGAAAGGTGAGTACCAGCGCCAGCAGCGGAAAGGCCAGGATGGCACTGTGCACCGGCCCCAGGTAGGTGCTGATAATGGACATAGTATCCTCCGGTTAGTATTCTTATTCGGCAGGAGCGTTCTCCGCAGGAGAGTCCCCGTTCTCCGCAGGAGTGTTTTCTGCCGCCTTTTGCTGCGAGTCTTTCTCTGCTTTCGGTGCAGCTGATTTTTCCTCCTTCTTGTCGTCATCCACCAGATCATCCAGCAGAATGGTCACCATATCTTCGTGCGTAGGGGCTTCTATGGCAGCTACGCGCCGGGCCTGGTTGGTGATGACTTCTTCAAAGAGGTTGCGGACTTCGCGGGCATTGGCAAAATTCTCCATGGTTACCAGCTTGCGCGTGGCAATCAGCGCGCGCACATGCTTCATCACATCGTCGGAAACCTCATAGTCATATTTCTTGCAGTTCATGCGGAAGATCGCTTCCAGCTCATCCAGGGTATAGTCCGGGAATTCAATATATTTGTTGAAGCGGGATTTCAGCCCGGGATTGCTGTTGATAAAGTCTTCCATGGGCTCGGTATACCCGGCAACGATCACCACAAGATCCTTTCGATGATCTTCCATAGCCTTCAGCACCGTGTTGATGGCTTCCTGCCCGAAGCTGTCCTGGTCGCCGCCGGCCAGGGCGTAGGCCTCGTCAATGAACAGCACGCCGCCCATGGCCTGCTGGATTTTCTCCTGGGTCTTGAGCGCTGTCTGCCCTACAAATCCGGCGACCAGACCGGAGCGATCCACTTCAATCAGCTGCCCCTTGGAAAGAACGCCGATTTGTTTGTACAGCCGTCCGATGATGCGGGCGACCGTGGTCTTGCCGGTGCCGGGGTTGCCGGTAAACACCAGGTGCAGAGAGGTGGGCACGGATTTCAGGCCCTCGTCACTGCGCATTTTCTGGACCTTCACAAAATCCATCAGTTCCTTAACGTCATGCTTGATGGTAGTCAGTCCGATCAGGGATTCCAGGTCCTCCATGGGATCGGTCTCCGGCTCCTCGGAGGCCGGTGCCTCTGCTGTCGCCTCCTGGACCGCAGCCATGCCGCCCGGTGTGCCGGGCGTCCCGGGGACATTACCGCCGCCACCGGGGAAGCCTCCGCCGCCGGTGCCGCCACCAGGGAAGCCTCCGCCACCGGTGCCGCCTCCGCCAATGGTACCGCCGCCGGGATTTCCGCTGCCGGGCAGTCCGCCGCCCTTCAGATTCTCCGGCAGTTCACCGAACAGGCGCTTGGCTTCTTCCAGCGCGTCCCGGGCGCTCTTTAACGTATCCTCCGTGGAGCGGATCGTATCGGAGGAGAGTTTCTCACTCTTCTTTATAGTTTTGACATGCAGGGGATCTCTTGTCCGGTCGGAATCCTTTGTTCTGCCGGACGCTGTGGTCTTGCCGGACTCTTTTGTCTTGTCAGGAGCGTTCCTTTTTCCATAGAGATCATTATATAAACTTCCCAGATAATCCTTGCCCATGTCTGTACCTCATTTCCCAGTTGATCTGTCAGGCGGGTCTGCTTTAGCTATCTAATCTTCACTGAAGTGTTCCGTTCGGCGGCCAACTATGCGGCCGCACAATTACCTATAGTATAAGAAAAGTGAGTCATAAAAGCAAGGAAAATCGCCGGAGCCGATGATGATGGCATACGGCGAAAGCCGCGACAGCGAGCGCCTGCGGATGCGGGCGTGAGATGGCGGCATGGATGATACGTGGGATGTATCGGCAGCTGGGAGCTCTGTTAAGCCCCGTATCTGGAATCTCTGCTACCTCCTGTATTGAATCAACGCTACTGACCGGAAATTATGGATATCTCTTGGCTCTGTTCGTAATTTCAATGCTGCTGAATTTCAGTACCCCTGGAATGGACCGGATTTTCGTACTTTTGTAAGGCTTTAGGTCGAAAATGTTCGTATATTACCGGCAAGTCAAAAATAGTACCCTTGTCAGGACCCTTAACGAGAAGAAAACAGGGGGACTATTATCAGGAAATGCTTTCAGTGCGAACATCCGAAGGCAACGAGGAATGAAAACACAAGAAATATCTTTAAAGCTCGCTCCAACGCGGGGTGAAAATCTCTCTTGCAGCCAACTGGGCAAAAAACATGTCCTCATAAAATATTTACAACCCGGAAACATCGAAAGCAGCTTCCTGCCAAACACCAAAACGGATTGTAAATACTTTTGTAGCTTGATATTTTGAACAAATCAAGCCTCTTTATTAACATTTTTTAAGGCTTCTCGGTTTGGGCGGGTTGTAAATCATTCCGGGAAGCCTGATTTTGCACATTTCCCAGGGATTAGGCAAATTCCAAAGGGAAAAGCTGATCGCCGTAGCTACATAAGCATCCCTACGAACCTATATTTTTTTACCTTGCGCGTGAACGTGCGTTCTGTTACAATAAGAGGTCAAGGAATGAGAAGAAGGGGAGGACCGTCATGCTTACCGTCTCAGAAATACGAAGACTGACCTACGATAACACATACCGCAAGGGCCGGTCCTACTATCAGCAGGGATATGTGCGGAAGATTGATGTCCGCTGGCACAGCGAATCGGACGGAGAGAGTGCGGAAGTAGAAGGAGAGATCCGAGGCAGCGGCCGCAAGGTCTATCTGGCGGAGATTCACGTGTCTCCGGAGGATGAAATCACAGATTACCGCTGCGAATGCCCGGCCTATGAAAGCTACTGGGGCATGTGCAAACACTGCGTGGCCCTGGGCCTTGCATTCCAGGAGCGGCAGAAGAAGGAGCGCTATGAAAGACGCCTTCCGGGCATGGGAATCCAGCGGGAGACGACCGCCGAACTAGCGCAGATCATTTACCGTTCTTCTGTAAAGAACCGGATGAACCGGCTGGGCGGTCCGGACGGCAGTGTGGAACTGGAATGCTATTTCCAGACAGAGCAGAATGGTCTTCTCCTGGAGATGAAGATCGGTGAGAAGAGAAAATATATTGTCAAGAACCTGGTCAAGCTGGTGCGGGATACGGAAGAGCTGCGAGACGTGAAGTACGGGGCGGCGCTGCAGTTCGTGCACGATGAGACTGCGTTTACGCCGCAGGCCAGGGATCTGCTGCGTCTTCTGCAGCAGGTGGTGGTATCCCGCTACCCGGATTACCGGGACGCCTATTATGAGGTTTCCTCCAACTTTCGCTATATCCTGCTCCGGGGGGATGATCTGGTGCGTGTGCTGGATCATTTCCGGGGCGGCACGATTACGCTGAATGAACAGGAAGTACCCGTCAGAGACGAAAATCCTTCGCTTACGCTGCACCTGACAGAGGTACACGGCGGTGCGGAGCTGGCGGCAGAAAGCATTCTGGTCTACGGCGGGGGCAGCGGCACCTATGTCCGGACCAGTGATGGGCTGTACCGGGTCACTGCGGATTTCGCGGAACAGGTGCTGCCGCTGTGGCTGACCATAAAAGCATGGTCGAGCAGGCATTTCCGCGGGAAGTCGCCCCATCTCTTCTTAAGCCGCGCGGACTACGGAAGCTTCTGCGGAAATCTTCTCCCGCGTCTGGAGCCCTTTGTGGCCATCGAAAGCGGCAGTCTGGATCTTTCGGAATTTGCCCCGGCGGAGCCGGAGTTTATTCTGTATCTGAGTATGCCGGAGGAGGATGTCATCGAGGCGGCAGCCCGTGTCCGTTACGACGCGCAGGAATATGATCTGCTGGAGGGGAAGAGCCAGCAGGCAGGACGAAATCCAGAGCGGGAAAATGAATGCCGAGCGCTGCTGCAGCAGTACTTCCGCCCCCGGGAGGAGGAGCGGCCGACGGGCAAGAGAAAACAGCGCCGTATGCGTTCCATGCTGGAGTGGGTGGACGATGTGCCCGCGCGTGACCTGGATGCGGATGACGGCAGACCGGTCGACTGGGACAGTGATATCGATGAGTACGGACTCCCGGTCCGGGATCTGGACGCAGACATGCACGCGCCGGCGCTGCGGGCTTACCGCACAGCGGATGGTGGTGCGTATCAGGATGAAGCAGAGGCGGATCAGGAGGCGGAGGAAGTCCTTCTGCCGCAGGATGGTCTGCACTTCTTCGCTGTCGGAGAGGATGCCATCTATCCGCTGGTAGAGCATGGCCTTTCGGAGCTTGCTTCCTGTTTTGAAATATATGCGGATGATTCCATCAGACAGCTGTCCATCCGTCCGGCGCCCAAGGTGAATCTGGGCATCGGCATTGCCGGGGAGCTGATCGATCTGGATGTGGAGATCGAAGGGATGGACGCCTGGGAGATCGCAGGAATCCTGGGCAATTATCGGAGAAAGAAGAAATACTACCGCCTGCGGAACGGCGATTTTGTGCGCCTGGCGGATAATGGAATGGAGACGCTCTCCGAGCTGGCGGAAGGGCTGGGTCTTACCGGAAAGGAGTTGGAGCAGGGGAAGATCGGCGTGCCGATGTACCGCGCCATGTATCTGGATGGTGTCTTAAAGGATGGCACGGAGGCGCGCGTAAAGCGTCTGCCGAATTACCGGCAGCTGGTGCGCGGCATGCGTGACTTTACGGACAGCGATTTTGAGATCCCGGAAGGGATCACCGCCGAGCTTCGCCGCTATCAGCGGGAAGGCTTCCGCTGGCTATGCACGCTGTGTGAATATCATTTCGGCGGGATCCTGGCGGATGACATGGGCCTGGGCAAGACGCTGCAGATGATCGCGCTGCTGCTGCGTCGTAAGGAGGAGGGTTATTCACTGGTGGTCTCTCCGGCGTCCCTGGTCTACAACTGGGAGAGCGAGGTGCACCGCTTTGCGCCGGGATTGTCCGTGCAGGTGATCGCCGGCTCCGCCGCAGAACGCCGTGAGCAGATCGAACGGTGTGCACTTTATGATGTAAGCATTACCTCCTATGATCTGCTGAAGAGGGATGTGGATAGCTATGAGTCTCTTTCGTTCGATTGTCTGGTGCTGGATGAGGCGCAGTATATCAAGAATGCCGGCACCCAGGCGGCACAGGCGGCCAAGCAGATCCGGGCGGGCCATCGTTTTGCGCTTACCGGAACGCCCATCGAGAATCGCCTTAGCGATCTGTGGAGCATCTTTGATTTCCTGATGCCGGGCTATCTGTTTGCTTACAGCCGCTTCCGGGACGAGTGGGAGGCGCCTATCGTAAAAGAAAACGATGAGCAGGCCGTAAAGCGCCTGTCCCGCATGGTCACGCCGTTCATTCTGCGGCGCCGCAAGGCGGATGTGCTGAAGGATCTGCCGGATAAGCTGGAGGAGACCGTGGTGGTGCAGATGACGCCGGAGCAGAAGCGGATCTACGAAGCATCCACGGAGCAGATCCGGCGGTCGCTGGCAGTCCGCAGTGAGCAGGAGATCCGGGAGAGCCGTATTCAGATTTTGGCGGAGCTGACCAGGCTGCGCCAGCTGTGCTGCTCGCCGGAGCTGGTCTATGAGAACTATCACGGCGGCTCCGGCAAGACGGATGCCTGCCTGGAACTGCTGCAGAACGCCGTGGATGGCGGACATCACGTACTGGTCTTTTCACAGTTCACTTCCATGCTGGAACTGCTGCAGAAAGCCTGGGCCAGGACCGGAGGAGACTACCTGTATTTGTCCGGCAAGGACAGCAAGCGGGCCAGACAGCAGATGGTGGAGCGCTTCCAGCGTGGTGAGGTCCCGGTCTTCTTCATCTCTCTGAAGGCCGGCGGCACCGGTCTGAATCTGACCGCCGCGGATATCGTGATCCATGTGGATCCCTGGTGGAACGTGGCCGCGCAGAACCAGGCTACGGACCGCGCGCACCGCATCGGGCAGGAAAAGGTGGTCAGCGTGATGAAGCTGGTCGCCCGGGACAGCATAGAAGAAAAGATCCTGCGTCTGCAGCAGAAAAAGGCTGCCCTGGCCGATTCTGTGGTCGAGGGAGAAGGCGTCAGGGATATTACACTGAATAAAGAAGAACTGATGGCACTGTTTGGCTGAACGGAAACTGCCTTCTTGTAGACGAAACACAGGGAACGTGATACAATGATGCAAAACTGCGAAGCACAAAGCGGCAGAGCAGTTGGTATCAGAAATACCATATACAGACGGCCCGGACCGGAGCCGGAAAGGAATAACAGGATGGAATACATTAAAAAGGGAAAAGAACGGACCAAGGAAGACAGTACGGCCCTGCGCAGGACGGTTTCGGATATTATTGAGGATATTGTTGATCACGGGGATGAAGCGGTCAGAAGATACAGCGAAAAGTTTGACGGCTTCGCAAGAGATTCCTTCCGGGTGAGCCGGGAGGAAATTGAAGATGCCTACGCCCGTGTGGGTGAGGCGGAAATTGCAGACATGAAGGCGGCGCTTCACAATATCGAAGCTTTCGCCAGAGCACAGCGTGCCACCATTACGGATCTGGAGGAATTCCAGCCGCAGCCGGGCATTTATCTGGGTCACCGGGTGATCCCCGTTTCTTCCTGCTGCTGTTATGTCCCCGGCGGACGTTTCCCGCTCTATTCTTCGGCGATGATGCTGATCACCCCGGCAAAGGTGGCCGGCGTAGAGCGCGTTTGCGCCTGCTCTCCGGTCATCCACGGCACGGGACGGATCAATGAGAGAACGCTGGTGGCCATGGATCTGGCCGGTGCGGATGAGATCTACGCGATCGGCGGCGTGCAGGCCATTGCCGCGTTTGCCTACGGAACGGAATCTATTCAGCCCGTCAGTGTGATCGTGGGACCGGGCAACCAGTATGTGGCCGAAGCCAAGCGCCAGTGCTATGGCCAGGTAGGTATTGATTTTATTGCCGGGCCCAGCGAGGTGCTGGCCGTGACGGACGGACACGCGGACCCGAAGGTGACGGCGGCCGACCTGCTGGCGCAGTGCGAGCACGACCCGAACGCCAAGGGGATCCTTCTTTCTACGGATCGGAATTTTGCCGAGGCTGTGGTGCGTGCGGTAGAAGAGGAACTTGCCTGGCTGCCCACCGCTCACATTGCCCGTCAGTCCTGGGAGACCTTCGGAGAGGTCGTCGTGATTGACAGCCTGGAGGAGGCGGTGCGCACGGCGAATGAATACGCGCCGGAGCACCTGGAGCTTATGGTGGAGGATCCGGAAAGCCTGATCCCCCGGCTGCACAATTACGGCTCCCTGTTCATCGGCGGGAATACGGCCGAGGTCTTCGGTGACTATGCCTCCGGAACCAATCACACGCTTCCCACGGTGAAAGCGGCCCGCTACACGGGCGGCGTCTATGTGGGGACCTTCCTGAAAACGCTGACGCACCAGAGCATGGCACCGGAAGCATCCCGCACGCTGGCGCCGCTGGTGAACCGCCTGGCAAAGGGCGAGGGCCTGATGGGCCACGCCTTCGCCGCGGAGTGCAGGTTCTAGCATTTATTGGGGGCGGCTGCGCCGGAACTGTTCGGCCCGGGGCAGCAGGGTCTCCCTGGTATTCAACGCCGGATCTTCCAATACCAGCGTTAACAGATATTGCAGCGTCTCGCCGATTTCCGGGCCGGGCTTCATGCCGGCCGCGATCAGGTCCCTGCCGGAGATAGACAGATCCTTTAAGGATGTGCATTCACCGGCGTCCTTGATCTCATGGTATCTTTTTTCTACCTCGTCGTATTTTGGCAGGAGCTGTTCTTTGGCGTAAGCACTCTTGGCCATGGCGTCCGCCCGGGCGATGGCCAGCAGATCCATAAAGTTTTCCGCACCTACGCGGTTCATGACCCGGCGGGTCACGCGGGCGGAACCGTCAAACCAGGAATCGTGCCAGCGCACCAGCAGCACCACCTGGTCGATGGTATGATTATCAAAACGAAGTTTCTTCAGGAACCGATCCGCAAAAGCGGCGCTCTCTTTGGCGTGTCCGTAAAAGTGGTCGGTTCCTTTTTCGTCCGTGCTCCGGGTCTCAAGCTTTCCCGTATCGTGCAGCAGGGCGCTCCATCGAAGCACCCGGTCCGCGGGCACGGCCTTCATCACCTCAATGGTATGGATCCCTACATTATAGGAATGCCAGGGATTGTTCTGCGGCATCTCCATCATCCGGTTGAATTCCGGAAAGATGATATCCGTGATCCCGGTCTGATACAATGTTAGGAAATGCTCCGGATGGCCGGAGCAAAGCAGCTTGTCCAGCTCCACGCGGATGCGCTCCGCACTGATTTTTGTCAGACTGGGGGCGAAGTCCCGGATGGCGGCCAGCGTGACCGGCTCAATGGTAAAGTCCAGCTGGGCGGAGAAGCGCACGGCCCGCAGGATGCGAAGCGCATCTTCCGCAAATCGCTCCGAGGGGACGCCCACGGCCCGCAGAATACCGTCTTTCAGATCCTGTATGCCGCCAAAACAGTCCACCAGGCCCTCGCCGGGGCAGTAGGCCATAGCATTGATGGTGAAATCCCGACGCCGCAGATCTTCGGAAAGGGAGCGGGTGAAGGTCACCTCCTTCGGATGCCTTCCGTCTTCGTAGATGCCGTCTACCCGGTAGGTGGTCACCTCGTAACTTTCCCCCATCATGCGGACGGTGATCGTGCCGTGCTGAATGCCGGTGTCGATGGTGCGGCGGAAGAGGGCTTTTACCTCCTGCGGCGCGGCGGAGGTGGTAATATCCCAGTCCCCGGGCGTGCGGCCTAAAAGCGCGTCCCGCACGCAGCCGCCCACCACATAGGCTTCGTGGCCGGCCGCCTGCAATATTTGAAGTATCTTCGCCGCCCCCGCGGGAAGCGTGAGGGCAGCATCGGTATGGCTGTGGCACATAGTAACCTCCGGAATGCGCATCAAAATGGAAATCGTTCTCATGATAGCATTGATCCCGGGCGCTTTCAACCGGTTTTTAGAAAAAACAAATGGATATCCAATTGGATAAAACAAAGATAAAAAATGGTTGACTTTAAATCTGAAAATGCATATAATGAGGTCAGAGGGAAAAGGTTTTTCGATTTCGTGAACAAGGGACACAGGGGTCCGGACTCGCGGGATTTCAGGAGGTATGACCATGACGTTCGAGGAAATGAAGCGGAAAAAGGAGGAGCTGGGCCTCACCAGCGAAATGATCGCCCGGGCATCCGGCATCCCCGTCAGCACGGTACAGAAGTTTTTTGGAGGCTTTACCAGAGCACCGCGGAAACTGACCCTCACAGCCATCGAGGAAGTGATCGTCCGGGAGGACGCGAAGAGGCAGCGGCTGATGGAACAGTTGAGAGACCGGGATACCGGGATGGTCTGCGAACCGTCGGCTTTCGCGGCGCAGGCGCAGCGGGAGAAGAAATATACCCTGGAGGATTATTATGCCCTGCCGGAGGATGTACGCGCGGAGCTGATCGACGGCGTGATCTATAACATGACAGCACCGTCCGTCAATCATCAGCGTATTCTCGGGGAACTTTACCTTCTTTTCCGGGAGTGCGCGGATAGGCACGGCATGCCCTGTGAGGTGCTGTTCGCCCCCTGTGACGTGCATTTGGACCGGGATCCGTATACCATGGTGCAGCCGGATCTGCTGGTCAGCTGCGGGGAAAAGGATGAGGAGTCGGAACAGCGGTACGAAGGAGCTCCGGATCTTACGGTGGAGATCCTCTCACCCTCGACCCGGTCAAAGGATCAGCTGCTGAAGCTGTACAAATATCAGAACGCGGGTGTGCGGGAATACTGGATCGTGGATCCGAAGTTCCGGATCGTCACGGTACATTATTTTGAAAGCGAAGATTATGCCCCGAAGAGATACACCTTTGAGGATAAGATACCGGTGGAGATTTCCGGAGGAACATGCGAGATCGATTTTTCACGGGTCTCCCGACGGGTACCGCCCGCAAAGCAGAAACCGCAAAATAGACAGTAACGGGGCAGACGAGGAGGAAACAGACATGGGAACGAAGGAAACGCTGGCGGGCCTGCTGGCAGCGGGTGGTGAAGAATACATTTCCGGGGAGGAAATCGCCCGGAAGCTTGGGGTATCCCGCGGCGCCGTGTGGAAAAGCATGAAGGCACTGGAAAAAGAGGGATATAAAATTGAAGCTGTTCCCAACAAGGGCTACCGGCTTTCTGCCGAAAACGACAGGATCAGCCGGGAGACACTTACTGCGATGTTGGGGGATGCGGCGGATCTCTTTTCTCTGGAGGTCTATGACAGCACGGATTCTACCAATACCCGGCTGAAGAGCCGCGCGGAGGAGCTTCCGGACTGGTCGGTGGCAGTTGCCGGCGCCCAGACGGCCGGGCGGGGCCGGGTAGGGCGGAGTTTTTTCTCCCCGGCCGGTACGGGGCTGTATTTGAGTGTCCTGCTGAAGCAGAGAGAGCTTCTGCATCAGGCCGGGAATCTTACCACGGCGGCAGCTGTGGCGGCCTGTCATGCCATTGAGACCTGTACGGATGCCAGGCCCGGCATCAAATGGGTCAATGATGTGTTTGTGGAGGGGAAAAAGGTCTGCGGCATCCTTACAGAAGCCTCTGTCAATTTTGAGACCGGTGCGCCGGACTGGGCCGTGATGGGAATCGGCTTTAATGTCTATGTGCCGGAGGGCGGCTTCCCGGAAGAGGTCGCACAGATAGCAGGGGCGATTACCGCGGAGCGGAAAAAGAACCTCCGCGTCCGGCTGGCGGCCGCATTCCTGCGTGCCTTTCATGAGGTGTGCGCCGTGCAGGGGAGCGAGGGGCTGTATGCCGAATACCGGGCCAGATGTTTTGTCCCCGGAAAGCAGATCTATGTGCTGAGGGGAGAGAAAAAAATACCCGCCCTGGCACTGGATATCCGGCAGGATTATGCTCTGCTGGTGCAGTACGAGGACGGAACACAGGAAGCGCTGACGGCGGGCGAGGTAAGCATACGGCCCACCGAACCGCGCTGGGACTGATATAAAAATAAGAGTTACCAGAGATCATCTTCTTCGATGACCTGGATCTCCAGATAATCAAAGGGGATCTCTTCTATAAACGAATCGCGGGTGAATCGGGTCTTGGCGACACGCTGAAAATCCCGGATGTTGGATTCCAGCCAGATGGGGACCTGCAGATCGAACTGATGACAGGTCTCCTCCAGGGCAGAGAATACCTTTTTCGTGCGGGAAAGTTCGGTATCCGGAATTTCTATGACGGTATCCCGCTGCATATGCCCGTTCTTCCATTCCTTAGCCCAGAGACGAAACATGGAGGCTCCTTTCTATATCAGCCGGCCGGCAATCAGGGCGACCACCAGTCCCAGCACACCGCCGCCCAGTACCTGCAGCGGCGTATGTCCTACAAATTCCTTCAGTTTCTCTTCGAAGGGGAGTTCCACTTCTCCCATGCGTTCGAAGACGACCATCATTTCGTTCAGCAGCTTGGCCTGCTTTCCGGTCTCCAGGCGCACGCCCATGGCGTCGTGCATCACGATAATGGCGAAGATACAGGCGACAGCGAAGAGAGGAGAATCAAAGCCGCTGACCATGCCGGCGGTCACCGCCATGGAGACGACCGTGGCAGAGTGGGCGCTGGGCATGCCTCCGTCGCCGACCAGGCGCCGGGGATCAAAGCTTTTATTGACGATCGCATAGATGATGGCCTTCAGGACCTGCGCGCTGGCCCAGCCGGCCAGTCCTGTCAGCAGTACACGGTTCTGAAATACCGCCCATAAACTGTCTTTCATGGTGTATCCTTTCGAAAGAAAGCGTCTGTTGGAGACGAAAAAATTGTAACATCTTTCCTGCCTGAATGCAAGCGGGACTAAAAATGCAGAGCTGACGCCCGCGGTTTTCCGGAAGCCGCACTTGTGGGGCGGCGGGATCTGTGATACATTAATAATGCAATCTTAAACTGTGTGAGAAGGAGAACAGTGACCATGGTTTCTTCCTGGGAGGAAAAGCGAAAGCGTCTGTTCTGTATTGTAGAAGTCGGAAATGACAGAGATTTTATCAGTCGTTTCTATGACTGGGTCAATGTACTGGCCATTGTCATCAACCTGGCGGTCAGTATTGCCGCGACCTTTGACGCGGCGGAAGCGGCGGCTGGCCCTGTGCTGCTCTTTATTGAACAGCTGACAGTGGCCTTTTTCGGCGTGGATTTCATTTTCCGGGTGTTTACAGCTAGATATCTGTATCCGGACCGCAGCGAGCCGGCGGCCATCGGAAAATACCTGACTTCCTTCACCGGTCTGGTGGATCTGTTTTCTTTCCTACCCTATTACCTGCCGTTCTTTTTCCCTGCGGGACTGGCGGCCTTCCGTATGTTCCGTGTGGTGCGGATCTTCCGGCTGTTCCGTGTCAATGTTTACTATGACTCCCTGAATGTGATCACCGAGGTCATTGTCAGTAAAAAACAGCAGCTGATCTCTTCTGTATTCATCATTCTGGTATTGATGCTTGCTTCCAGCCTCTGCATGTACAGTATAGAACACGACGCACAGCCGGAGGTGTTCCGGAATGCTTTTTCCGGCATATGGTGGTCGGTCTCCACCCTGCTGACCGTGGGGTACGGAGATATCTATCCCATCACACCGTTGGGAAGGGCGTTCAGCATTGTGATCACCTTTCTGGGCGTTGGCATGGTCGCCATTCCTACCGGTATTATTTCTGCCGGCTTTGTTGACCAGTACTCCCGCGTAAAGAGACTGGGCGAATACGGCAGGGAGGAAAGCGTACGCTTTATTAAAGTCCGGCTGTCGGAAAACGACCCGTGGCGCGGGAAAAAACTGCGGGATCTGGATCTTCCCAAGGGACTGATCGTGGCGGTCATACAGCGTGCGAAGGGCGTGATCGTGCCCAAAGGAGATGTGGTCCTGGAAACAGGGGATACCCTGGTATTGGGGGCAGAGTCCTTCCGGGATAATCAGCAGATCGAGCTGAAAGAGGTCGCCCTGACCGGCAAGAATCCCTGGATCGGGGAATATATCCAGGATCTGGATATTTCCCGCAAAACGATCATCGTGATGATCCGCCGGAAAGGCGAACTGAAGATCCCCCGCGGGGATATGATCCTCATGGAGGGGGATGTGCTGGTCCTGTACTCGCAGCGTACCATCCGCGAGGGAGAACGGATGCTCCTGTAGATAGTTTCCAATCTGGGAGAGAGGGGATGCTCCTGTAGAATGTTACTACCTTGAGAGGGGAGAAAGGAGATCGTAGATATGATCCGGAATAACAGAATACAAAAAGCAGGGATTGCCCTGGTCCTGGCGGCTGTTTTGATTGTACTGACAGCTGCGCCGTCTGTGCAGGCAGCAGGCAGTACGTTCCAAAAGGCTTACACCAATACTTCTGTCAGGCTGCTGCAGCAGGCAGCTAAAAAATCCAAAAAGAAAAATGTACTCATTTCTCCGGACTCTGTGATCACCGTGCTCTCCGTGCTGGAAAACGGAGCCTCCGGGAAGACGCGATCGGAGCTTAAAAAGACGCTGGGGGGCATCTCTGTCAGCAAGTTTACTCGTTCACTGAAAAAGCTCCACCGGCGCGTCGGGTCATCTTCGCTGATCCGCTACAATGCGGCGAATTCTCTGTGGTATAAGGAGGGGGAAATCCGCCTGAAACAGGACTTCGTGCAGAAGATGGCGGATGCTTATGATATGGAGGTCCATGAGGCCCCGTTCGATTCTTCCACCCTGCAGAAAATCAATCAATGGGCGTCCGACAAGACAGAGGGGAAGATTCCGTCCATACTGAACCGTCTGGATCCGCAGATGCGGGCGGTCGTTCTGAATGCCATTTATTTCAAAGGAGCGTGGGATGTTCCATACATCGATCCGGTAAAAAGAAAATTCACGACGGCTTCCGGTAAAAAGAAAAAAGTTCCCATGCTGGAAGGCAGGGAGACCACGTATCTGACCGTCAACGGCGCGAAGGGATTTGTGAAGCCATACAAGGGGGGCGAAACGGCTCTGATGGTGCTGCTGCCGCCGAAAGGGACCTCGGTGAATACGTATATAAAGAAGCTGTCCGGAGAGGATCTGGTGAAGGGCTATAAAAATCGGATAACAGAGAATATCCGAGTGCTCACCCGACTTCCGGAATTTTCCTATGAATACTCGATCTCGCTGGAGACGCCGCTGAAAAAGATGGGGATCCGCCGGGCCTTTACACCGAAGGCATCTTTTTCTAAGATGTGTGGAAATGCGATCTATATCGATGACGTGCTGCACAAGACATATATCGACTTGAACCGCTACGGTACCGAAGCCGCCGCGGTCACGGCAGCTATAGCGAAAGCCTCCGCCGTCAGGCCGCAGACGGAGATCACCGTCAAAAAGGTCTACTGCAACCGCCCGTTCGTCTACGGGATCATAGACACCAAAACCGGTCTGCCGCTGTTCCTGGGAGCAGTATGTGAACCGTAGAGGAGACAGGGGACGGACCTATGTCTCC
>CAMNFR010000053.1 GCA_946537305.1 uncultured Lachnospiraceae bacterium
GACTTTGACGGCGACCAGATGGCTGTCCATCTGCCCCTGTCCGTAGAGGCGCAGGCGGAGTGCCGCTTCCTGCTGCTCTCCCCGAACAACCTGCTGAAGCCCTCCGACGGCGGCCCTGTGGCCGTGCCGTCTCAGGACATGGTGCTGGGTATCTACTACCTGACGCAGGAGAGACCCGGCAGCTTGGGCGAAGGCAAGCACTTTAAGGATCTGAATGAGGCCAGACTGGCCTATGAGAATAAGGAAATGGCCCTGCATGCCCGCATTTTCGTGCGCCGCAGACTGACGCTGCCGGACGGCGAGGAGGTATGCGAGCAGGTGGAATCCACCTTCGGCCGCTTCCTGTTCAATGAGATCATCGATCAGGATCTGGGCTTCGTGGACAGAAGCATCCCGGAGAACCGCTGCAAGCTGGAAGTGGATTTCCACGTGGGCAAGAAGCAGCTGAAGAAGATCCTGGAGAAGATCATCAATACGCATGGCGTTATTGCGACTGCAGAGGCGCTGGACCGCATTAAGGCCATCGGTTACAAGTTCTCCACACAGGCAGCCATGACGGTATCCATTTCGGATATGACCGTTCCTGCCAGCAAGCAGTCCATCCTGGACGAAGCCCAGGGGAAGGTGGATAGGATCAACCGCAACTTCCGCTTTGGTCTGCTGACGGATGAAGAACGTTATAAAGAAGTTATCCAGACCTGGGAGGCTGCCGATAAGCAGCTGACCGACGATCTGCTCGGAGGACTGGATAAATACAATAATATTTACATGATGGCCGACTCCGGTGCCCGTGGTTCCAGTCAGCAGATCAAACAGCTGGCCGGCATGCGAGGCCTGATGGCCGACACCACCGGCCGTACCATCGAGCTGCCCATCAAGTCCAACTTCCGTGAGGGACTGGACGTTCTGGAATATTTCGTGTCCGCTCACGGCGCCAGAAAGGGTATGTCCGATACCGCTCTGCGTACCGCTGACTCGGGTTATCTGACCCGTCGTCTGGTAGACGTCTCCCAGGATGTCATCATCCGCGAGGAGGACTGTGCCGAAGGTCGCGATAAGATCCCCTGCATGGAGATCACCGCTTTCATGGACGGCAAGGAAGAAATCGAGAAACTGGAAGAGCGTATTACGGGCCGCACCCTGGCGGAGGATATCATTGATCCCAAGACCGGCGCGGTGGTGGCTGCAGCCAATACACTGGTCACGCCCATGCTTGCACCTAAGATCATGGCGACAGGCGTGCAGTCTGTAAAGATCCGCACCATCCTGACCTGCCGTTCCCATACCGGTATCTGCGCCAGATGCTACGGCGCTAACATGGCTACCCAGGGCCAGGTACAGGTGGGCGAGGCTGTCGGTATTATTGCCGCACAGTCCATCGGTGAGCCCGGTACCCAGCTGACCATGCGTACTTTCCACTCCGGCGGCGTAGCCGGCGGCGATATCACACAGGGTCTTCCCCGTGTTGAGGAGCTGTTCGAGGCCAGAAAGCCCAAGGGCCTGGCCATCATCTCCGAAATCAGCGGCGAGGTGTTCCTGAAGGATACCAAGAAGAAGCGCGAGGTCGTGGTGACCAATCAGGAGAGCGGAGAGTCCAAGACCTATCTGATCCCTTATGGCTCCCGCCTGAAGGTGAGCGATGGCATGGTTCTGCAGGCCGGTGATGAGCTGACCGAAGGTTCCGTGAACCCGCATGACCTGCTGAAGATCAAGGGCGTGCGCGCCGTTCAGGATTACATGATCCGCGAGGTGCAGCGCGTATACCGTCTGCAGGGCGTGGAAATTGACGACAAGCACATCGAAGTGATCGTGCGCCAGATGCTGAAGAAGGTGCGCGTGGAAGAGGGCGGCGATTCCGATGTCCTGCCCGGAACTTCCATGGATGTGCTGGACTTCGAAGAGATGAACGAGGCCCTGGAGGCCGAGGGCAAGGCCCCCGCCGAGGGCAAGCAGATCATGCTTGGTATTACCAAGGCGTCCCTGGCCACGGATTCCTTCCTGTCCGCTGCATCCTTCCAGGAGACCACCAAGGTCCTGACGGAGGCTGCCATCAACGGTAAGATCGATCGCCTGATCGGTCTGAAGGAGAATGTGATCATCGGTAAGCTGATCCCTGCGGGAACCGGTATGAAACGCTACCGCGATGTACAGCTGGATACCGATGGCAGCGATCTGAAGCCTGAAGAGGAGGAAGAGCAGGAAGAAATGACTGCGGAGACCTCTGAAGCCGATGATGAGCTGGTCGTTGGGGAAGAAGCCGAAGAGGACTTTGCTGAGGAAGAGGATCTGACCGAAGAGGAAACAGAGGAGCTTCCGGCGGAGGAAGAGAATGCAGAGGATCCTGCAGAGGAATAATTCATCTGTCGAGGAAACTGCGAATAATATAAAATAATTGCGGCCGTTCGGCTGCATGACACCAAAGAAATGACAAACTGATCTGTGTGGAGGGACAATGGCGTCCATACTCCATGCAGATCAGTTAGTGCTATCATAGATCTGATACAGAGGTTCCTGTCATGACTACCACACAACGTACTGTGTTGATCAACCTGCTGATCATTGTGATCGCCGGTGCCGCCGTCTGCTGGCAGTTTCTGTCGCAGCGCAGCCAGAGCACCGTCTTCTTTCCGAATACCACCTTCCGCGGCATGGATATTTCCGGCATGACGCCGGACGAAGTGGCGGATGAGGTGCTGAAATGGCGGGAGAAGGTGGATATCCGTCTGATGGAGGACGGAGAGGTGGATCTGTCCGGTTCAGCGGAGGATTTCGGCTTTACCATTAATGCGGATGCCGTCCGGAATGACCTGAAAGCATCCCTGGAGAACATGAAAGTCAGCAAAGAAGCTGCTTTCCGCTCCCTGGCGATCGGCAATACCGTGACCCTTACAGAGAGCTGGTCTTTTGATGAGGATGTACTCTATCCGTTGGTTCGTTCCCAGAACCTGACGGTGAAGCGCAGGCCCAGTTATGACGCGGAAATCGTGGTTGATGATGCAGAGAAAAAATGCGTGATCAAGCCGGAGGTCTACGGCAATCAGTTCGCCAGAGAGGATCTCTATGCATGGATGAAGGAACAGCTGACAGATTTCTTTACCGGTACCGAATCCTGGAGTATGGAGGATACCGCGCAGCTGTCGCTGGATTTTCCCACGGAGATTTACCGGAAACCGCAGGTGCTGGCGGATGACGAGGAGCTGAACCGCAAGTGTAAGGCACTGAATAAGTTTGCCGGGGCGAAGATTACCTACATGTTCGGAAGCGAAACAGAGAAGGTGGATTTCGCGCGCATTGTGAACTGGCTGGACTATAAAAAAGGAAAAGCCAAGCTGAACGAAGATGCTGTGACGGCCTTTGTGGCGGAGCTGGCGGAGAAGTATGATACCCGTGGGAAAGACCACGAATTTAACACCTCCACCGGCCACACGGTAACACTGCCGGCGAATCGCGTGGAATACGGATATGTAATCGACCAGGAAGCCGAGACAGAACAGCTGATCTCTGAAATCAAAGGCAAAGAAAAGGTCAACCGGGAACCTATCTATATTGAAAAGGATCGCTGGGATAACCCCTACTACTACGGGAGACAGGGAGTGGATGACCTGAACGGCACCTATGTGGAGGTCAACCTGACGGAACAGCATGTGTGGTTTTACAAGAACGGCCATCTGGTGACGGACACCGACTGTGTTACCGGCAATGTCTCCCGGGGCATGTCCACCACGCCCGGAATCTACGCTGTGACCTTTAAGCGGAGCCCTGCGGTGCTGCGCGGCGGCGAGGGGGAGGCTCATTATGAGACACCGGTGACCTACTGGATGCCTTTCAACGGCGGACAGGGCCTGCACGACGCTACCTGGCGCGGCAGTTTTGGGGGAAATATATATAGATACAGCGGATCTCATGGCTGCGTGAACCTGCCGAAGTCCGCTGCCAGAACGATTTACCAGAATATTGAGCGGGGCATGCCGGTAGTCGTTTACCACGATGAGGAGGAATAATAGCATGAAAAAGATATGCTGCATGAATCCGATCTCTGCTGCAGGGACCGGACTGCTCGGGAAGGAATATGAACTGACCGGAGATCTTGCGGACGCTGTCGCCGTACTGGTGCGCAGCGCGAATATGCATGAACTTTCGCTGCCGGAATCCCTACTTGCCATTGCGCGCGCAGGCGCCGGTGTCAACAATATTCCCCTGGAGCGGTGTGCAGATGCCGGAATCGTGGTATTTAATGCGCCTGGCGCCAATGCCAACGCCGTAAAGGAACTGGTGCTGGCCGGTATGCTGCTGGCCTCCCGGGATATCATTGGCGGGGTGGAATGGGACCGCGCCAATAAAGACAATCCAGATGTGGCAAAGGCGGCGGAAAAACAGAAAAAACAATTTGCCGGTACGGAGATCGCCGGAAAGACCATTGGTATTATCGGGCTTGGCGCCATCGGCTATAAGCTGGCGAAGGCCTGCGAAGCGCTGGGCATGGAGGTGATCGGTTACGATCCCTTCCTGGATTTGCCGGATGTCAATATGACCAAGGATATCGCAGATCTGTATTGCGTGAGCGATTTTATCTCCATTCATGTACCGCTGCTGCCGGATACACGCGGTATGATCGACGCGGCAGCTATCGCGCAGATGAAGGACGGCGTGATTGTTCTGAACTATGCCAGAGACCTGCTGGTGAACGAGGCCGACATGGCAGAGGCGCTGGCGGCCGGCAAGGTCCGCCGTTACATGTGCGATTTTGCCAATCCTCAGACGTTGGCCATGGAAAACGCCATCGTGACGCCCCATCTGGGAGCCTCCACCGAGGAATCGGAAGAAAACTGCGCTGTAATGGCTGTGGAGGAACTGACGAATTATCTGGAGCATGGAAACATCATCAATTCTGTCACGTTCCCCCGGGTGGATAAAGGAGTCCCTGCGAAATCCGTGCGTTACGGAATCTTCTATAAGGATGTCGATGCGCTCGCAGGTATTTCTGCCGTGGTGGGAGAAGACGTAAAAGGATCGATGCGCGGCGCCTATGGTTACGCCATTGCGGATTGCACAGAGGCCTGTGATCCTGCGGCTCTTCTGGCGGTCGAAGGCGTATATAAGATTCGGAGGGTCCGGTAACGTGACAAAGAACAAGGTCTACCGCATCGGCAAAAGACTGAATATATTCCGAAATATCTTTATTGTTGCTGCCACTTTTGTGGTTATTACCTTCTATGTGATCTATGATTTCCTGATAAAGGATTCCATGCCGGCACTTCGCGGGCTGCCGCTGTTCGCCATCTTTCTGCTGGCGGAGGCGGTGATGATCTTTGCCGCGAAGGGATGGTGCGACCGGGTGCGGAGCCTGACATCCTACGAACTGACAGACAAAACACTGGAAATCACACGGGGAACCAATCACGAATCCCTGGCCTGGAAGGATTTTGAAAATGCCTTCTACGGACAGGTGGATTTTACCGGTGCATGCCCTGTTACTTATACCGTGGCAGGAAAGAGTTTTCGCCCCAGTCCCTATCTGGATGGAGTATGGGAACTGAACCGGGAGATCGTACAGCGTATCCGGCCTTACGCGGACATAGAAGAGGATCTGGAAAAGAAGATCAACGCTTTCATTTAATACGTCGTGACCGACAGCGAGCGGGAGAAAGGATATTTATTTTATGGGTGGTTTTTTTGCAGCAGCCAGAAAAAAAGACGTAGTTTTTGATCTGTTCTTCGGAACGGATTACCATTCTCATCTGGGAACCCGGCGTGCCGGCATGGTCGCTTACGGAGAAAATGGCTTTGACCGTGCCATCCATAACATAGAAAATTCCCCTTTCCGGACCAAGTTCGAAAAGGATTTCCACTCGATGCGCGGAACCATGGGCATCGGCTGCATCTCTGATTATGAGCCCCAGCCGTTGGTGGTGCGCTCCCATCACGGGACCTACGCTATCACCACGGTGGGAAAGATCAACAACATGGACGCCCTGACGGAGCAGATCCTTTCCGGCGGGCGCTCACTGATGGAAATGAGGGGCGGACTGATTAACGCCACGGAACTGGTAGCCGCGCTGATCAATACCAAAGATAATCTGATCGAAGGCATCCGCTACGCGCAGGAGCAGATCGATGGCTCCATGACCATGCTGCTTTTGACGCCGCAGGGCGTCTACCTGGCCAGAGACATGCTGGGAAGAACGCCGCTGGTGCTGGGCAAAAAAGAGGACGGCTTCTGCGCCGCTTTTGAGGCCTTCGCCTACCTGAACCTCGGCTATGAGCCCTACCGGGAGCTCGGACCCGGAGAGATCGCCATTATGACGCCGGAGGGCGTGCAGACACTGGTGGCCCCCGGGAACAAGATGAGGATCTGCACCTTCCTGTGGGTCTATTATGGGTATCCGTCCTCCTTCTACGAGGGCGTCAGTGTAGAAAAAATGCGCTACGACTGCGGCCGTCTGATGGCAAAACGTGATCAGATGTCCAAAGATGAAATAGATATCGTGGCCGGCGTTCCGGATTCCGGAACGGCCCATGCTGTGGGATATGCCAACGAATCCGGCGTCCCCTTCTCGCGGCCGTTCATCAAATACACGCCCACCTGGCCCCGCTCCTTTATGCCCACCATTCAGACCCAGCGGAATCTGATCGCACGCATGAAGCTGATCCCCGTTCACGAGCTGATCGAAGGACAGCGGATGCTTCTGATCGATGATTCCATCGTGCGTGGCACCCAGCTGCGTGAGACCACGGAATTCCTGTTCCACAGCGGAGCAGAAGCGGTCCATGTGCGGCCCGCTTGCCCGCCGTTGGTCTTCGGGTGCAAATACATCAACTTCTCCCGCTCCAGTTCGGAAATGGAGCTGATTACAAGACAGGTGATCAGCCAGCTTGAGGGAGAAGACGTGGAGCGAAGCGTGCTGGACGACTATGTGAATCCCGATTCTGACCGTTACCACGCCATGCTGGACAAGATCAAGGAAAGAATGGGCTTCACCAGCCTGGCCTTCAACCGGCTGGATGATCTGCTGGAAGCCTGTGGCATAGAAAAAGACAAGCTCTGCACCTACTGCTGGGACGGCAGGGAATAACATGCGGGCATATTTGGCACCCCTGGAGGGGATCACTACCCACGTGTACCGGAATGCGTACCATCATCATTTCCGGCCGCTGGACAAATACTTTACTCCATTTATCGTACCGGCCAGCAAGCGGCCGCTGCGCACAAGGGAACGGCGGGACGTGGATCCGGAAAACAACAAAGGCCTGCCTGTGATACCGCAGATCCTGACCAACGACGCTGCCGGCTTTCTGGAGACGGCAGAGGCGCTGGAGGCACTGGGATATACCGAGGTAAACCTGAACCTGGGATGTCCTTCCGGTACCGTCACCTCGCGCGGAAAGGGTGCTGGCTTCCTGAAGGACCCCTATGCGCTGGACGCCTTCCTGGAGCAGATCTTTGACGGCTGCCGCCTGAAGATCTCCCTGAAGACCCGTCTGGGCTGGGCAGACCCCGAAGAAGTGTGGGAGATCCTGAATGTGATCGACCGCTATCCCGTAAGCGAATGGATCCTCCACCCCCGCGTGCGCCAGGAATTCTACCGCGGTGAAACACACAGGGACATCTTCCTGGAGGTATTGAAAAAAAGCCGCCATTCCCTGATATATAACGGAAATCTTTTCACAGCAGAAGACATCCGGCAGATCTGCGGAGAAGCCGAAGCTGTCTGTGCCGGTATGCAGGAACAGGACCACTTTGCCGGTGTCATGTCCTGCCAGGATCATTTTGCAGGCGTCATGCCCGGCCGCGGTCTGATCGCGCAGCCCGCCCTGTGGAGCCATTACTGCGGAGAGAACGTCACAATCTCGCAGCTAAAAGACTTCCATGACGAAATCTACGACGGCTACCGCGAGATCCTATCCGGAGATGACCCCGTCATCCACAAGATGAAAGAACTCTGGTGCTACATGGTCCAAGGCTTCACGGAGTCCGAACGCTACGAGAAACGATTCCATAAGTTACATCGCCGCAGCGACTACGAAGCGCTGGTAAGAGAAATCTTCACCAATGAGGAAGTGTCCTTGGCTGGATTTGTACCGCCGGACGGATGGCAGATCCCATCTAAGGAAAAACATAGTATCTAAGCGATGGAATACTGAATGATAAGCAGTGTATGCCCAGAGAATGGGGTACACTGCTTTTTATACGTGGGTATGAAAGCTTCCGCCTTTATCAGCGGCAGAACCCGAAGAGTCGAGGCCCTGTAGCCGGCGCGGCCATTTCCCTGGCCGCGACCGGGACAGGACCGAGGATCGGAAGTTTTCATGCCCGCCTAAAGTGAATACCAGTCCGGCACCAAAGTACATCCCGGTAAGTACCGGCTAGTATACATTCCGCAAAAGGCAAAATCAGTTGACAATACCCCGCACATGATATAGAATAGCAACGATAAGGCAATCAGCCAATAAGCGAAAAGAACAAGGAGGGCCGTCTTATGAAGCGGATCAAAACCCTGGAAACCAGAAATCTGAAGGAAAGCGCCAAGAAGGGTGGCTGCGGCGAGTGCCAGACCTCCTGCCAGTCTGCCTGCAAGACTTCCTGCACCGTAGGAAATCAGAGCTGCGAAAACAAGTAAGATATTTCTTTCAGAAAAAAACGGACAGACCGCTGCATTGCCATGGGCGATGCAGCGTTTTTCCGCTCAGGAGGTTTTTATGGAGCATACCATCCATCAATATAAAAACAACGGATACAATATGGTGCTGGATATCGCCAGCGGCAGCATCCACGTGGTGGACGATCTGGTCTATGATATGATCGCTGCTTTTGAGAGCACGGAGAAGGAGGCCCTGATCTCGGATATGCTGGCGCGCTACGGCGGGCAGGCCGGCATCGATGAGACCGAGATCCGTGAGGCTTATGACGATATCTGCGAACTGCGCGATACGGGGAAGCTTTTTTCTCATGACGCCTACCGGGAGATGGTGATCGACTTTAAGAAGCGCCAGACGGTTGTCAAGGCGCTCTGTCTGCATATCGCGCATGACTGCAATCTGGCCTGCCGCTACTGCTTTGCGGAGGAGGGAGAATATCACGGCCGCCGCGCGCTCATGAGCTTTGAGGTCGGCAAGGCTGCGCTGGATTTCCTGATGGATCATTCCGGGAACCGGCGGAACCTGGAGGTGGATTTCTTCGGCGGTGAGCCTACGCTTAACTTTGAAGTGGTAAAGCAGCTGGTCGCTTACGGAAGAGAGCAGGAGAAGCTGCGGAACAAGAACTTCCGATTCACCCTGACCACCAACGGCGTCCTGCTGAACGATGAGATCATGGAGTTCTGCAACCGGGAGATGGCGAATGTCGTGCTTTCCATCGATGGCCGCAAGGAGGTCAACGATTTTATGCGTCCCTTCCGGGGCGGGCAGGGCAGCTATGACCGCATTGTCCCGAAATTCCAGAAATTCGCCGACAGCCGGAATCAGGAGAAATATTATGTCCGGGGCACGTTCACGCATTATAATCTGGACTTTGCGGAGGATGTGCTGCACCTGGCGGACCTGGGCTTTAAGCAGATCTCTGTAGAGCCCGTGGTGGCGCCGCCGGAGGCGGACTATGCCATAAGAGAAGAGGATGTGCCGAAGATCTGTGCGGAATATGACCGCCTGGCGGCGGAGATGATCCGTCGGAAGAAGGAGGGGAAAGCGTTTAATTTCTTCCACTTTATGATTGATCTTTCCGGCGGTCCCTGCGTATACAAGCGGCTTTCCGGCTGCGGCTCCGGCACGGAATACCTGGCCGTGACGCCCTGGGGCGACCTGTACCCCTGCCATCAGTTCGTGGGACAGGAGGAGTTCATTCTGGGGAACGTCTATGACGGCATTCAGAAAGAAGAGATCTGCGAAAAGTTCAAACTCTGCAATGTCTACGCGAAGGAATCCTGCCGGGACTGCTTCGCCCGCTTCTACTGCAGCGGCGGCTGTGCTGCGAATGCCTGGAACTTCTCAAAGGATATCAACGGCGCCTATGAAATCGGCTGTGAACTGCAGAAAAAACGCGTGGAGTGCGCGCTGATGATCAAAGCAGCGGAGGCAGAGATGTAATGAACATCAGGACCATTGGTTTTATCGGCCTGGGGCTCATCGGCGGCTCTCTGGCCAAGACCATACGCCGGGTATATCCGGATATGCGGCTGATCGGCTATAACCGGAGCAAGGAGAGCCTGGTGGCCGCCATGGCGGACGGCACACTGAATCTGGCGCAGGATACCATCGGGGATAGCTTTGCTGCCTGCGATATGATTTTTCTGTGCGCGCCGGTAGAGGTCAACGTGGCCTGCCTGGAAAAACTGAAGGGCATCGTGCGGGAAGACTGCATCCTGACCGATGTGGGCAGTGTGAAGACGCCTATTCATGAAGCGGTGGAAAAGCTTGGGCTGGCTGCGCAGTTTATCGGTGGGCATCCCATGGCCGGCTCCGAACGGGTAGGCTACCAGAATGCCGCGGACCGGCTGCTGGAAAATGCCTACTTTATTCTGACCCTCTCCGGAAAAACGCCGGATTGGATGCTGGAGGACTATCAGCAGCTGGTGCAGGATATCGGCTCCCTGCCCATCGTGCTGGATTATCGGGAACATGATCGGGCGACAGCTGCCATCAGCCACATGCCGCACATGATCGCCTATACCATGGTGAATGTGGTGCGCCGCGCGGACGGGCCTGACCACATGATGCAGCAGCTGGCGGCCGGCGGATTTAAAGATATCACCCGCATTGCCTCCTCCTCGCCTGATATGTGGAAACAGATCTGCCGGGAGAATAAGGATGCGCTGCTGGACATTCTGGGGCGTTTTCAGGGTGCACTGTCCGACCTGGAGGAAGCCATCCGCAGCGGAGATGAAGAAGCGCTGGATCATGAATTCCGGACGGCACGGGAGTTCCGTGACAACATGCCCCGGAAGGTCAGAGGCCTTCTGGCGCCTAGCTTTATTTTAGGCGTGGACCTGGCGGATGAACCCGGCGCCATCGCCGTGGTACTGATGATCCTGGCGTTCCAGCGCATTAACCTGCAGAACCTGGAGATCGCATATAACCGTGATTCGCAGGACGGTATCCTGCGCATTTATCTTCCGGATGAGGATTCCCTGCTGAAGGCAAGGGATGTCCTGGAAGCCCGGAACTATACCACCTATATTGCTACATAACATCATTGTAAGGCCGGAGGTCCAAGCGGGGATCTCCGGCCTGATGTTTATCTTCTCCGTTTACATTGTGGTTTCCTGGAATCCATCCCGCCCCCGGGAAAGCAACATTTTATGCACGTATAGGCGGGACTTGTGTTTTCGAAAAAATGATGAGATAATGAAGGAAACAGGCAGTTCCTTGTTTATTGTCGAAGGATGGTACACATGAATAAGAGAATCTTTATCTCCAGTACATTTTCTGATTTTCAGGCAGAGCGGGATGCACTGCGTTCGCAGGTGCTGCCGCTCTTAAATGGAACTGCCGTCCGCTACGGGGAGTCGGTGGATTTCTGCGATCTTCGCTGGGGCATCGATACCTTGGACACAGATGAGGCGGAGAGCAGCCGGAAGGTGCTGTCCGTATGCATGGATGAAATCGACCGCGCGCGTCCCTACATGATCGTACTGCTGGGGGAGCGCTACGGATATATGCCCGGGGAAGGTCCCATCCGGGAGGAAGCGGAGCGCCGGTCGCTTGCGCTCTCCGAACCGGATATCAGTGTGACACATCTGGAAATCGAATACGGTGCCCTGAAGGATGCCGCTGCCTGGAAACATACCTGGTTCTACCTGAGACTTCCACAAGCCCCGGCAAATGGAGCCGTCGGAGAGGATGCAAGGCACCGTGAACGCCTGCAGCGCCTGAAAGAACGGATCCGAAATCTTGCCGGTACCCGCGTGAAGACCTATGAAGCTCCGTCCGGAGCTGATGCCGCAAAGTCGCTGGCAGCTTTTTCCGCAATGGTCACGGAGGATCTCCGCCGGGAACTGGAGCCGGAATGGAAAGCGCGGGCGGGACGTCCGGCCTGGAAGCAGGATCATGATATACAGTGGGAGCTGATCCGGGATAAGGAACGGGCATTTTCATCCTTTGAAACAGAGGCGGACTGCCTGCGGGAACAACTGAGAAAAGGTGGATGGCATCTGATCAGTGGCCCGGAGGGCTGCGGCAAGACAGCCATGCTGGCGCATATAAGCTGCTGTATGCAGACAGAGGATACAACGGTGATTCCGGTGCTCTGCGGGGTAAATTCCCGGCTGAGCAGTGCCAGGGGCGTTCTTTCTTATCTGTGGCATGTCTTTAAGGAGATCGCAGAAGGGGAGAATACGGAACTGCCCGCAGATCCGGAAGAGATGCTGCAGGAAATGCAGGACATGGTGGCGGCCGCCGCCAAGAAACAAAAGATATTGATTGCTGTGGATGCGCCGGAACGGCTGGCCGCGGATCTTCGGAGGGATCAGCTTCGGTTTCTGCCCGGCGGGGAGATCCCTGGCGTCACAGTACTGATCGCCGGAGGGAAAGAATTGAAGCTTCCTCCCTACGCCATTGTGCATGAGATCCCGCCGCTGACGACAAATGAGGGACATAAGCTGCTGATCAGTCTGATGAAGGAGAGCGGGAAGGAACTGGATGCACAGACCGTTTCTATGTTTCTGAGTCTGCCGGGGGCGTCCAATCCGCTTTGGATGCGCATGGCTTTTTCCCGGCTTTGTCTGATGGATCAGAGCGACTATCGCGAGGCAGAAGCCGGCGGGACGGATCGGAAGAATTTCGCGTTATATCAACAGCGGCTTTTGCAGGGAATACCGCAGACGCCGGAAGGCGCTTCGTCACACCTTCTGCAGGAGGCTGCGGCAAGACTTTACTCTCAGATGCTTGGCCCCATTCTCCGGGATCTTGCGCTCTCCCGCGGAGGTTGGCGTGAGCGCGATCTGAGACTTTTCCTGAATACAGAGGGCATTCGTTTTGTCCCGCTGGATCTTGTGCGGATAGTCCATTTCTTCCGGGAGCTGTTTCTGCTCCGGGAAGACGGACGGTATGATTTTGCACATGCCGGCATTCGAAAGGGACTCATGCAGGATGATGTCAAAAGACACGGCCTGTTCGCGGATGTACTGCAGCTGTATCCGGAGAACGATCCGGTGCGCCGGGAAGAACTTCTGTATCATCTGTACCGGGCGGACCGCAGGAAAGAATTCCTGCGGGAGATCTGTCGTAGGGCGGAACATATATGGGATGAAATCGGCCGCAGTGAATCGGCAGCCGAGCAGCTGTACGCCGGAATCACGGGCACCCGCGCGGGCAGCCTGCTTCAGCAGGAAGAGAGCGGGCCGTGGGCGAATCTGGCGGAAACAGCCGGACAGGTCTACGATCTGACATTCACGGATCAGGGCGAATGGATCCTTTCGCTGATGCGAGAGGATGAGCCGGATGCTTTTTTACTCCCCCATCTGCTGCAGCTTGGAATGCAGCTGCGGGAAGACTACACGAAAGAACGTCTGTCTGTGAGACAGAAACTGGCGGCAGCGGCCAGAAAATATGCGCTAAGCCGGTCCTCTGCGGCGGCAAAAACCTGGCAGAAAACGGAATTGATGCAGTTCCTCTGGCAGGAAGCACAGACAGAGGAGGCGCTGCATTCGGAGGAAGGGGCGGCAGAGGCGGAGCGGCTGTACGTAAAAGCGCTGGAATTGTCTTCCTCCCTGCCGTTGGATCGGCAGCAGGAGAGGATACCGGTGATGCTGGTGCTGCTGTCCATGGCGATGTTTTATCGGGGGAGCTGTCAGCCGCCGCGGCTGGATGAGGCGGAAAAATGTGCGGCCAGGGCGGCAGAACTGCTGGGACAGGTGAAGGAACCGACGGAAACAGATATTCTTCTGTCCGTTTCCTCGTTGGTCACGTATTGCAGGATTCTGCGGGATCGGAATACGGTGCAGTCGCTGGCGGGTGCCCGGGCAAATATCGGGGTTGCCAGAGATATCCTGGATTCCCGGAACAGGGGAAAAAGGGTGCAGGATATTTCCTACAGCTGGCTGGTTTGTGAAGCGGATGCGCTGAGCGAGGCGGCTATGCTGGCAGAGACCGGGGCCATTCCGCTGCTGCTGCGGTCTGTCGCGGTAACGGAGGAGCTGCTTCGAAGAAAGCCTGCCCGTGACCTGTGGCTGGGACTGGCTTCGGATTACAGTCGTCTGGGCGGTCTGTATGAAAAGGAAGACCCAAGCGAGGCTGTGAATATTTACAGGAAAGAATATCAAATTTTGGATGGGCTCCGGCGTCAGTCCGGAACCCGCCGGGATGCAGGTTCCGTCCTGAACTGTCTGCTGCGGCTGCTGCATGCTGCCGGGGAAAACAGGGGATTAAAGAGAGAATACCTGCCGGAGGCTTTTTCGCTGGCACAGGTGTTGGCGCGGGGCGGTCTGCAGGATGTAAACCGGCAGAATATCTTGCTTGCATATCTGTGGCATGCGGACGCCGCGGCGGAAATGCCCGGAGAAAACGGAGCGGAAGAAGAATACAGGGAAATGACTCGTCTGGCGGAGACGATGCCGGATATACAGACCAGGCCGGAGCTTCTTTCCCTGCTGATTTCCGCCAAATGCAGTCTTACGGAGATCGTGGAGCGGCAGTTCGGGCATACGCATTCCGGCCGGTATATATTTGAGGCGGCGCTGCTGCGCAGAGAGATCCTACAGCTGCATCTGAAGCAGTATGAGCTCACGCAGGCGTTGGATGATGCGGTCAGCCTGGCCACGGCTGCACATGATCTGGCACAGATCCTGTATATTCAGAATCGGCTGCAGAACGGCAGCGAGTGCCTGTCCCTGCAGGAGACAGCCGTTGGCATTCTGCAGCCGCTGGCAAAGGATGATCTGCATCCGGAGGCCAGATACTATTATTTGATGTGCGGCGGCGTTTTGGCTTCGTATCGGGAGGAGTTTTCAGATACCCGGGAACAGCTTCAGCAGGCTGTTGCATGGTACCGGGATTTTATGGCGGAATGTGAAAAGTATGCCGGTTATGACAGCGCATTGGAATCATTGCTGACGCAATATGTCTACCCCGGCGGTGTTACATTGCTGAAAAATCACGGGGGACTGTCCGGACGGATGCTGGCAGGAAAGCTGTCCCGGAAAATGAAGGCAGGCATAAGAAAGTAAGAAGGAGATCTGAAATGACACCACAGGAGAAAAAGGACCGATTGGCAGAGGCATTGGTGCAGGAAAAAGAACGCCTGGCAGGGGTGACAAAGGCGTTTATTACCTATGAGGACGGCCGAACCGCGGAGGGAGATGTGATCTGCACCTTTGACAGTAAGGACACAGGATTCCAGTATTTTCTGTTCCGGGA
>CAMNFR010000054.1 GCA_946537305.1 uncultured Lachnospiraceae bacterium
TTTTATCCTCTGCCGGCCACGCGTTCTGTTTCCGCGCCGACCTTTTTGGTTACCTTCAGGGTGTCCATGTACTCGGTGATGATCTTGGCACACTTGCGGCTGGTGCCGAACATTTCCTTGACCTGTACGAAGGTCAGCAGATCGTTTTGGGCGAAGTGGGCTTCGATCTTTTCCCGGGCGGTATCCATGAAATGCTTCATGGTATAGATATCATCGCCGATGCGCACCGCGGTTCCTTCCAGCACCATCAGCTGCAGGATATCCAGCACCACCGGCTCCGGATTGCCCTTCAGATCGAATTCCGAAAAACGAAGCAGCTCGAAGCCGGCCTTTTCCATGGTATCGGTCAGCAGCTCCGTAATGCGCTGCCAGGTCTCATCATGCGGAATGGCAAAGTCGGGCATGGAGACATATTCCTCCCGGATGTGGAAAATCTCCTGCTCGGTGAAGAGCCGCATGCATTCATCGAATACGTTCAGCTTGACCTTCTTCATATAGACGGTATGGAATTCCGCCTTCTTGATGCCGTAGCGGTACGGATAGGTCTTGTGATAGTGCTGCAGATCGCGGGTGATCGACTGCTGCAGCAGATAGAAGCTGTCCTTATGCCAGTAATACGTATCCTTCCGCATCGGAAGTATGTAGATGGTGCCGGCGTCGGCCAGCTCCTGCAGATACGGCTCCAGCTCCTCTTTGGAGTGTGCCATGATCTTCGCCAGCTCTGCCAGCGTGATCAGGTTCTCCCCGGCCTCCCGGATATGGAATTCGCACACATCCGCCAGCGAGCCGGATTCCTTGCGGTGGAGTTCCTCGATGACATCGTCCCGGAAGCGTTTTTTCTTTTTTGGATTGGGCTCCAGCACGATGCCGCCACCGATGGTCTCCATCGGGGAATAGAAACGGACGACAAAGCGGTCGCCCCGCTTCACCACGATTTCTTCCTCCAGAATGAGCTGCGCCAGGCCGCTCTCCCCGGGGCCGATTTCCTCTGCGTCCAGCAGCACCGCCCGGCAGAGCACCTCGCTGGTGCCGGTATACAGGTGCAGCCGCTCTCGGTTGGTCAGAATGCGGTTCGAATCCCGCAGCACGGTCACCTTTACGTCGATCCGGTCCGTGGTCTTCATGCTTCCCACCGGCGCGATCACGCAGCCGCGGTGGATCTCTTCTTTTTTAATATTGGAAATGTTGATGGCCACACGCTGTCCGGCCTCACATTTTTCCTGGTCCTTTTCGTGCACCTGGATCCCGCGGATCTTACACTCTTTTCCGATGGGATACATCTCCAGCACATCGCTCTTGGTGATGGTACCGGAAATCAGCGTACCCGTGACCACGGTTCCGAAGCCGGAGATAGAGAAAACACGGTCAATGGGAAGGCGGGGGATGGAATTCACATCGCGCTCCTTCACCTCATCCTTGACCATCTTCAGGATCAGCTCCTTGAGTTCCTCAATGCCCTGGCCCGTCACAGAGGAAACCCGCACGATCGGCGCGTTCTCCATAATGGTGCCTGCCAGGGTATCCCGGGTCTCTTCTTCCACCATTTCCAGCCATTCTTCCTCTACCAGGTCGCATTTGTTCATGACCAGGATGGTCTTTTCGATGCCCAGAAGCTCCAGAATATCCAGATGCTCCCGGGTCTGCGGCATGATACCTTCATCCGCAGCCACTACCATCAGCACCAGGTCCATGCCCACCACGCCGGAAACCATGTTTCCCACGAATTTTTCATGTCCCGGCACATCGATGATACCGCAGCGGGTGCCATCCTTCATATCGAACCAGGTAAAGCCCAGCTCAATAGTAATGCCGCGCTTCTGCTCTTCCTTCAGGCGGTCGGTATTGCGCCCGGTCAGTGCCTTGATGAGCGTTGTTTTTCCGTGATCAATATGTCCGGCGGTTCCTATGATAATATGCTTCATGCCAGCACCTCCGTCAGTTCCTCTGCCAAGATGTCACAGTCCGCCTCGGAGAGCGTCCGCGCGTCCAGCCAGACCGCGTCATCCGCCGCGCGGCCCACCACCGGTACCGGCAGGGAGAGCATCCGCTGCTCCAGGGCTGCCGTGCTCATGTGCTGCGGCCGAATAGTGACCGCCGCTCCCGGCAGTCGTTCCAGCGGCAGCGAGCCGCCGCCGATCTGGGATTCACAGGGTACTACGGCGATCTCTGCCGCACAGCCGCGCGCCGTCAGTTTTTCCGCCAGCGCCTGCGCGCGGCGGCACACAGCCTCCTTCGGCTCGGTGATCATCCGCAGCACAGGGACGTTCTGCACGACCTTTTCCGGATTCAAATATTCCAGCAGCACCAGCTCCAGCGCGGTCACCGTGAATTTATCCACCCGGAGCGCTCTGGTCAGCTGGTTCTTCTTCATTGCCTGAATGTATTTTTTCTTTCCGATGATGATACCCGCCTGGGGGCCGCCCAGCAGCTTATCCCCGGAAAAGCACACCACATCCGCGCCGGCCCGGATAGATTCCTGTACGGTAGGCTCGTGATGCAGTCCGTATTTTTCCAGATCGATCAGCACGCCGCTGCCCAGATCCTCGATCACGGGGATCCCGTGGGCCTCCGCCAGGGGCTTTAATTCATCGATCCCCACAGATTCTGTGAATCCTACAATACGGTAGTTGCTGGTATGCACCTTCAGCAGCGCCTTTGTCCGCTCCGTCAGGGCTTCCTCATAATCGGAGAAATGGGTCTTATTGGTGGTCCCCACCTCTACCAGGTCCGCGCCGCTGGCAGCCATTACATCCGGCACGCGGAATTTGCCGCCGATCTCCACCAGCTCCCCGCGGGAAACGATCACTTCGCCGCCCTTGGCCAGTGTGCTCAGCACCAGCATAACCGCGGCCGCGTTGTTATTCACGACCATGGCGTCCTCGGCTCCGGTCAGGCGGCAGAGCAGCTGGGCAAAATGGGAATACCGCTCTCCGCGGTGCCCGGCGGCCAGGTCATATTCCAGGTTGGAGTAGCCGGTGACAATATCCGTCAGTTTTTCTGCCTGCTCACGGCTGATCGGGGCACGCCCCAGATTTGTATGCAGGATCGTGCCGGTGGCGTTGATGACCTTCCGCACCCGCGGCTTGTGCTGCTCCTGCACGCTTTCCTCTATGGCCTGTGGCAGTGCGCGGATAGATTCCCCTGCCGCCTCCAGCTCCTCCTCGGAGCCCGCAGCTCCGATCTTCCGGCGCAGTTCTTCCATCTGCACGCGGATCTTATCCATGACGATCTCATGGCCGTACTTTTCCCGCAGCAGGCGGATCTCCGGCATTTCCAGCAGAATATCCACCTTCGGGATCTTTCGGTACCATGCACTTTTATCCATTCTTTTATTCTCCTGTGGTGTTTCGGGAGCCGCCAGGGACCGTGCTCCCGGCAGCCGCTTACATTACAATAATACTGTGTTCCCCGCGCGGGAGGACACGGCCGATCACCGCACAGCGGGTCTCCAGGCCGGCTGCCCGCAGGTCAGACATGACCTGCTGCGCTTCCTCTGCAGGAACACTAGCCAGCAGTCCGCCGGAGGTCTGCGGATCGTACAGAATATCCGTCATATATTCCGGCACGCCCTCTGCCTTCACGCGGCCAATGCCATAGCCCCGGTTGCGGTAGGCACCGGCAGGCACCAAGCCCATCTTCGCATAATCCGCCGCCCCATGGATCACAGGGACCTGGCGGGAAAAGATCTCCAGGGTCACATCCTTGCCGCCGTCCGCCATTTCCAGCGCATGGCCCAGCAGCCCAAAGCCTGTGATATCCGTACAGGCATGCACCGTATAGCGCAGCAGCACCTCGGCCGCCGTCTTGTTCAGGGACTTCATGGCGTTCACGGCTTCCTCTACAGATTCTTCAGAGGCCATATCCGCCTTGACCGCCGTGTTCACCAGCCCGTTGCCCACGGGCTTGGTCAGGATCAGCATATCCCCGGGTTCCGCCCCGTAGTTTTTCCAGATGCGGTCCGGATGCACGAACCCGGACACACAGAGCCCGTACTGGGGCTCATCATTCTGCACGGAATGGCCGCCCACCAGCACGGCGTCGGCCTCCTTTACCTTATCGGCGCCGCCCCGCAGGATCTCTCCCAGGATGGAGGGATCCAGGCAGTTCGGGAATCCCACAATATTCAGGGCCACCTTCGGCACACCGCCCATGGCATACACGTCGCTGAGCGCGTTAGCCGCGCCGATCTGCCCAAACAAATAGGGATCGTCCACGATCGGGGTAAAGAAATCCACGGTCTGGATCATCGCGATCTCATCCGTAATGCGGTAGACCGCCGCATCATCCGCGGTATCAATGCCGACCAAAAGGTTCTCATCATAAAATTTCGGCAGCTTGCCCAGCACCTGGGCAAGGGTCTCGGGACCTATTTTCGCCGCTCAGCCGGAAGTCTTGGCCAGCTGTGTCAGTTTCACATCACTTTTCAAAACGATCCCCTCCCTTCTTCTATAACAATCTTATCCTTCAGTGTACCACCTGCAGGAAGATATTGTCCATACTTATTTAATGTATAACCTAAAATGGCTGCCGCATAGCGGCAGCCACATACACGGGAATACCCCGGGACATTCTGGCGAAGGCGTGTGGGAATCGAACCCACCCAGGACGCTCTCACGCCCAACACTGGTTTTGAAGACCAGGAGGCACACCAGTTACCTTTCCGCCCCCATACAGGAAACAGAAAAAGTATAGCATTCTCTTAAAACCTCGTCAATTATTATAGATATTTTCAATAAAGCGCGCTGAAATCGCCTTACGAGATCTTCTTGCGGCACGTCAGGATGTTTTTGCCGTCCTCGTATTTGTACGTCATCTCATCCATATTCTTTTTGGCCATGAAGATGCCAAGGCCGCCGATCTCGCGTTCTTCCGCCGAAAGGGTCACATCCGGGTCCTCTTTGGCCAGCGGGTCGTAGGGAATTCCCCCGTCGATCAGCGTGATGACCGCCGTATTATCCTCCTCCACGCGCGCGCGGATCTGTGCCCAGCCGTTCCCCTCCGGATATGCATAATGCGCGATGTTCACGAACAGCTCTTCGATCGAGACCTCCACAAGCATCTGCGTCTTCATCGATCCGCCGTGTTCCTCCAGAATACCGGTCACGAACGCCAGCACATCGGTCAGATGCTGATCATCCGCCGGGACATCCAGCACTTTTTCGTTGTCCGCGCCAGTCGTTTCGGAGCCGCTGTATTGCAGACACATCATGGTAATATCATCGAACTGCGGCGTGCCGGCTGCAAATTCATCCACAGATTTTTTCACGGCCGCGATCACCTCCTTCGGGGCAGCAGCTGGATCCGCATTCAGCGCATCCAACATTCTATCGGTTCCGTAAAGCTCATCCTTTTCATTGGTCGCCTCCGGCACGCCGTCCGTGTAAACAAACAGGCTGTCGCCGGGGTGCAGTTCAAATTCGTGCTCGCGGAAACGCATCCCCTCCATCGTCGCGACTGCGGGAGAATGGCGATACTTCACCAGTTCATACGTTCCGCCCGCGCGCCGCAGCACCGGGTGCTCATGTCCCGCATTCGCGGCCAGGCCCTTTCCGGTACTGATCTGCCAGATCGCAAGCCAGACCGTCACGAACAGTTCCGCCTCATTGCCCTCGCAGAGCTGCTCGTTCGTCTGCATCAGTACCTTCGCGGGGGAGTATTCCCCCAGCTGCGCGTGGTTCTTGATCAGCGTCTTGGCGATGACCATGAACAGTGCCGCGGGAACGCCCTTGCCGGAAACGTCCGCCATCACAAGGCCCAGGTGATCATCATCGATCAGGAAAAAGTCGTAGAAGTCGCCTCCGACCTCCTTGGCCGGCGTCATTGTCGCGTAGATATCAAAATCTTTCCGTTCAGGAAACGGCGGAAAGATCCGCGGCAGCATGTCGGCCTGGATCTGATTCGCGACATTCAGCTCCGCGCCGATACGTTCCTTCTCCTTCTCGCTCTGCATTTTCTCCGCGTTTGCCCGGACGGTGCCCAGGATCTGCGCGAATTCCACCCCAAAGATGATGCAGACCGTCATGTACAGCGGCATAAACCAGGGACTGGTCGGAATAATGCCGACGCTGTTGGTGATCAGATTGATCACATAGAAGCCTACAATAGAAACCGCCGGCACGACCAGTGACGTCCTCAGTTCTTCGCCGGCCATCCCCAGAACCTCCTTCACACCGCCTCGGACAAACCGAAGAAACAGCACATAGATGATCGAGAAGACCACAACCTTGATCCCCATGAACAGCAGGATGTTCTCCACGGTATAAGGCGTACCGCCCGCGAAGAATCCCAGCCTGCCCCCGATAATATTATCCAGCGATCCGCAGAACATAAATGTGATAACGCTGAACGTCAGGGACGCCATCATTCCGACAAACAGCTTGGCCGGCACTGACTCCTGATAGGCATAAACGATCGCGGCACACAATATGACCGGAAGTCCCAGCGCGCCGAACGCGTCGTTATACAGGTTGATGCTGTAGCTGATATAGGTCAGGATGAAACCGACAATCCCGGTCATGATCCACCACATCACAAATCTGGCTCCCGTGATTTTGGGCGTCAGCACCGTATGGGCAAGCAGCCATGCGAACACGGATCCAAAGATCATTGCCGCAGACCAGAGAAATACCACCATTCTACTCTCCTCCTCTATTCGTCAAATGCCCCGAGCGCCTCCAGCGCGCAGAAATATTTTTCCAGATATTCATCCGAGATGCTGCGCCACTTCAGACCAAGGTCACCAATGATCTTCTGCGTAAATGTATCATCTGCCTGCGTCTGCACATAGCGCAGATCCGGGCGGTCCACAAAGACCCCCTCCAGCATCATCCGGCCTTCCTCTGTCTCTGACAGTTCTCTCACCGTCTGCTCGAACGCTTCGTCCGAAACGACCTCTACACGGTGTCCGGAGCCCTCCAGCGCGGACAGAAGACGCCCGAACGCCACCTCCTCCGGCGGGAACACATGAAATACGGAATACTTTTTGGGCAGCGATGCGAGCGCAACGATCATCCGCGCCACATCATCCACCGGCGAGAAATTCACGGAAATCTTGTACTGACTTTCCGGGATCTTTCCGATCTTGGCGTAGGAAATGATCTGTCTGGTAAAGGCGTTCGTCCGCCGGTTCATCTGGAACTCGCCGTCGGAGATGCGCCCCTGCAGGTTCCCCACGCGCATCAGCTTGACCGGTATGCCGCGATCGGCTGCCGCGCGAAGTGCTTCATACTCTGCCATATACTTCGAAAGAATATACTGGTTGCTGATCTCCTGTCCCACGAAAAGATCGCGTTCGGTCAGCTTCAGCGCCTGTCCGCCTGCTCTGTATGCGCCGCCGACACTGATGGTGGATACCTGTACCAGCGCCGCGCCGTGCTTTTCGCACAGACGGAGCAGGTTGCGCACGCCGCCGGTGTTGATCCGGTCCAGCTTGTCGTCGTATGCAAAGTGAGACACATCCGCCGCACAGTTGATGACCGTATCGATCCGCCCCTCAAACGGCTCCGCAAAGATATCCGGATCCGCGATGTCTCCGTTCAGCGCGAACAGCCGCTCGCCGTAAATATCGTCGCAGCTCGTCTCCTCATAATAAAAGAGGGTGGATTTCAGCCGCTTCTCTCCCGTCAGCCTTTTCGTCGGCCGCACCAGGCAGTACACATTGTACCACAGATCGCGTCTGGCCAGCAGCTGCGAGAGAACATGAATCCCCAGGAAACCGCTCGCGCCTGTCAGAAGAACATTTCCCAAACCGTGCGGCTCCGGCTTTTCTCCCCCCGCTGTATTGCCCGCAAGCAGCTGCCGGATGCCGTCATAGTCCAACTTTTCCAGCGGATTGTTCTGCTTCCGGTCCTTCTCTGTACTCTTCACATACAGGTACTGGGCAAGCAGTTCCGGCGTCGGATAACGGAAGATATCCTCATAGGCAGGCTCCGTCTCCGGAAGGCGGGCTTCAATCTCGTACACCAGTTCCGCCGTATGCAGGCTGTCGCCGCCCCTGTCAAAGAAGTTGTCATCCAGCCCGGCCTTCTCCAGGCCCAATACAGCCGCGAATGCCTCGCAGACCGCCGACTGATAGGGCGTCTGCGGCGCGCGGTATTTCTGTTCGATCTCGACCGGGATCGCCGCCAGCGCTTTCAGGTCCGTCTTGCCGCCGGGCGTTTCGGGAATCGCATCCAGCTCCCGGAAGATGTCCGGGACCATATAATAGGTCAGGCGCTGCCGCAGGTGCTCCTTCAGGGCCTTTTGGTCGATGACGGCCCCCTCCTTCGCACAGTAAAACGCCGCCAGATGTTCGGAGATACCGATCCTGCGCACCTGCACGCAGACACCGCCGATGCCTTCAAAGCTGCGGATACAGTTCTCGATTTCGGGCAGTTCAATGCGCAGTCCGTGAAGCTTTACCTGGGAATCGTTCCTGCCGTGATAAGCGATCCTGCCGTCCGGAAGGAACCGTCCCAGATCGCCGGTCCGATACATCGGGATGCCGTAATGGCTGACGAAACGCTTATTTGTTTCCTCCGGCAGGTTCTGATAGCCAAGCCCCAGGCCTTTTCCGTAAATATACAGTTCTCCGGTCACGCCGTACGGCAGCAGCCGCCCCTGCCCGTCCAGGATCATCACGCCAGTATTGGCGATCGGCGTGCCGATGGTGGTGCTGTCGCCTGCCTCCGTGATGGTCGCGCCGATGGTCGTCTCCGTTGGGCCGTATCCGTTGTAAACATGGATGCCATACCGTGCCGCCAGCTCCTCCACCAGGCTGCCGGGCAGCACCTCGCCGGCAGCCAGAATGGCCGATACAGAGCCGGCCGCGGCGGAGAACTTTGCATTTTTCAGATAGGCGGACAGCCGCGACGGCGTGCAGTGCAGCATGTTGGCACCATGCCTGCGGATCAGCTCGGCGAGTGCCTCCGGGTCTGTCAGCGCCCGCTCCGGAGCAAATTCTATGAACTTCCCGTTAAAAAGCGGCACAAAGAATTCAAATAGAGAGATATCAAAACACACCGAACCGACGGCCACAAGGCCCCGCCCGCTTTTCACAAGATCGCGGTTGAACGGATTATTATCGGGATGTGTAATGTTGGCGATTCCCCGGTGCGAGAGCACCGCGCCCTTCGGCGTGCCGGTCGTGCCGGAGGTATATATGCAGTACGCAGGCCGCTCCTGCGGAATATCAAGCATCGGATCGCGCTCATCGCTGCAGGAAAGCAGTTCCTCCGCGGCCACAAGCCGGATGGACCGTCTGACCTCCCCGCTCTCGGCCTCCGGATCGTTCACGATCATGACCCCGGCGCCGCTGTTCTTCTGTATATAGTCGATCCGCTTCTGCGGATATTCCGGGTCGATGGGAATAAACACCAGACCGGCCTTGGAGATGCCAAGCATCACGGGGATCAGCTTTTCATCCCGGTGCAGCTTGTACATTACATTCTGGCCCTGCTTCACGCCCATACGGATGAGCGCGTTGGCCACGCGGCTGGAGGCGCGGTCCAGTTCCGCAAAGGTATAGGAATGCTCCCCTGCATACAGGGCCGGCGCGTCGGCAAATCTGCGCACAGCATGACGGAACAGGGACGGGATCGTGTCCGCGTCGCTCACGGGGATCTCTTTTCCCTTCATGCTCCTGAGCAGTGCCGATTCATCCCCGCCGACGATCTCCAGTTCCCCCACCGGCCGTTCCGGCTCCTCCATCCCGGCGGACAGGATATGCAGCAGCGCCCCGTGGAACCGGCGCACGGCCGCCTCGTCATAGACGCCGTCGCGCATGTCATAATTGATCTCCGCCGCGCCGCCAAAGGCGTCGACGCCCACCGTCAGGTGGTTGTGCATGGCGCCTTCCATACTGATATCAAGGTCATACGGGACGTCGGAGGACAGCTTCGTCCGGAAGAAATTAAACGTATATTCACTGATGGCGCCGTCCGTGACGCCTCCGTTCCGAAGATCGGCAAGAATGCGGTCAATGCCGTAGTCCTTGTGCGCGCCGGCTTCCCTCGACCGCTCCATCGTGTGCACGCATAGTTCGCGGAAGGTCATGGAATCTTCCACGGTCACCCGCACGGGCACCGCCATCGTATGACAGCCATACCGTTTTAGCTCCGCTTCATTGCTGCGGCCAAGGCGCGGCATAATGAACACCGCATCCTTCTTCCCGGCCGCTCTTGCCAGATACAGCGACATCGCTGCAGCATACACGGATGCTTCCGTAACGCCGCACGCCTTGGCATAGGTCCTGATCTGCGCCGTCAATGCCTCCCCCACGGGAAGACGGCGCATGCTGCGGGTGATGCTTCCGGAGGTCACTGCATATGGAGACGGTTCAAAATCCGCCCCGTAAAAATAATTGAGCCAGAAGGAACGGTTTTCCTCCGCATCCACTTCCGGAGGCATGTAACGGGTATCAGCGGCGGTTGCACAGCTCTCAGCGGCGGTTGCAGGACTCTCGGCGTTTGTACAGCTCTCGGCGGCGGTTGCGGTCCCCTTTGTTGAACCTTCTGCTTTTCTTCCGGACAGCAGGTCAAGGATCCGTTGAATGATCCTGTGATTGTCATAGCCATCCAGAATGATGTGATGAAAACGCGCGATCAGATAGGAACCTCCCTCTGTCAGCGCGCCTGCGCGGAACTCATACATCTTTCCGCCCATCGGTCGCACGGACAGATCATCCCATTCCGCGGCAGCATCCTCCGCAGACATGGTCCCCATTTTCCGGCACTTTTCTCTGGCCTCATCCTTCCGGACGAGGCAGGGCTCGCCGCCCTGCTCCGAGAGCATAAGGCCGAAGGGCGGAATCTCCTCGATTACACGGTCAATGACCGCACAGAGCTCCTCCACGGAAACCGACGGCAACCGAAGCAGAAAGCCGACGGTGTTGATGGCCGTGCCGCGGAACGCCCGCTCATTCATATAGATCCCGTATTCCGAACGGTTCAGTTCATATCGTTTCAAATCAGACATTTTTCACTCCGGCAAATAAATGTTTCCTGTAAGAGTTTAATCATTATCAAATCTGTATATATAAAATTTTACCATCCGGCGTGATTTCTTACAAGTACAAACATTGATCTCTTCCTCTTTTGTGCTTATCACACTATTACCGGGTTCGCTTTTTGCTTTCTCTTCTTTTCCTGGGGATGTGCAAAATCGTCGTTTTCTCTGAATGTTGCTTTTCCGGGGGGATGTGCAATACCGTCGTTTCTCAGAATGTTGCTTTTCCGGGGAATGTGCAATACCGTCGTTTTCTCAGAATGTTGCTTTTCCGGGGAATGTGCAATACCGTCGTTTTCTCAGAATGTTGCTTTTCCGGGGAATGTGCAATACCGGTCATTCTCAGAAGCTTTACAACCCAGAATTTCCGGAATTCCTACTCGCAGACCTCCATATTTGCCGTTTTGGGCAATTACTGTGCTTTTCAGGAGCTTTACAACCCAAAATCCACCGTGAGACTTGATCTAACGGTGGATTTTGGGTTGTAAAGAGTTTCTGAACACTTCAGGTTGAACATTTCCGGAAAATTCCGGGCTGAGAGCTTGCATTTCCCGCTCCAACCGGGTTGTAAATTGAGCGAGGTAGATTGTTTTTGAACATCGCCTTCCCCGTTCCTATATACCGCGCAAGACACCGCACATGTGCACATCTTTAGCGGAGCAATTTATCTTGGCTGGAGATTGGACTCATACCATTCAACCAGCATTCTGCGTTATTATCCCTCTGCCGGCAGATCCACGATGGGAGCGTCCACCACATTCTTCTTTACTGACGCAACGCCGTTCATACAGCTCTTCATTTTTACATAGCCTTCGCTGACCGCGATTGTCTGACCGTTCTTGGCCGTCAGACGGAAACGGAACTCTCCGGCCTTATCCTGATAGACCTGGAACTTCGGATTCTTTTCAGCAACGAAGCCTTCTACTGTCTGATCTTCCACTGCGGCATCCGGCGCATTTTTTGCGACACTGGCAATTCCGTTCTTGCAGGACTTCAATGTCTTGTATACCTGCGAAGAAGCGATGACCTGACCATTCGTTGCCTTCAGGTCAAATTTAAAACCTGTTTTTGCAGCCTTAATTACGAACTTACCCATTTGACGACCCTCCTAACATAAATATTTGCCGATACATTTCTCTCATCAGACGATGAAATACGTCTACAAGTATCTATATTAAGTATATGTCAATTCTCGTAATTTTTCAATATTTTTATTACATTTTTCAATTGTCCTATTTCAATTTTTCTGCATTGTCATCTACTGTATTCGCGGGCTGTATTTGCCGGAAGACATTCGCTAGAAGACATTTGCTGGAAGACATTCGCTGGAAGACATTTGCCCGAAGACATTTGCTGGAAGAGCCGCCGCTCAAGTGCTTAGGCCTGTTTTCCCTTTTCGTCCGCCACAACTACTTATTTCGTAGATTGTTCAAACACAGCCCTCCCCAGTTGCTTTACAACCCATAAACCCAACGATTTTCGGCTTCAAACTCTGTTTCTTTATGCATATGGGCAATATCCGGCTTTCACAGAGGTTTTACAACCCAAACTAGGCCGGGAGACCTGCTCTCGTATCCGATATTGGGTTGTAAATAAATTCAGAACATCTCGGTTTGAACATTTCAAGGAAATTTCCGGCTGAAAGCCTGCATTTCCTGCTCCGACCGGGTTGTAAATATCTTGTGGAAGGATGATCTTGAACTAAACCTGCTCCTAAATCTTTAGAAAATGAAAATTGCTTTTGATTCCATAAAATATCTGTTTCCACCAATGACGGTTCTTCGCACGCCAAAATGTTTACACGGCATAGAATAATGGCATCCGCGAGAATCTATGAGAATCGATCTTGCTCTTATTGTTGACTACTGACACTTGATTTGATATACTTTTTTCTGTTAACTTTTGTTGTTTAGCTACTTTTATCTAATTTCGCAACAGTAAATACCATTATTTCAGTTTTTTAGCAATCATTTTTCACACAGAATGTGATGTCATTTATTACAATTCCGCTCAGCGTCCCTGTATGTTTACGCGCTGGGGAGCACACCTAAGGAGGAGAAAATGGATTTCTTTGATTATGCATTAGCAGAAAAGCAGACAATTTCACAGAAAATTGCTGAAGCAATGGATAATTTGGCACAATTCCCACGTGGTTCCTTGCTTTGCTACAAGAATGGCAAGAGATTCAAGTATTATCATGAAATATCAAATTTGTCTTCATCCGAAGGACGAATCGTTAAATATCTTGGAAAAAAGGATCTGGAAACAATAACTAAACTCGCTCAGAAATCCGTATGGAAAAGCCGTCTCAGGGAACTTCGGCTGGAGCAAAAAGCGCTGCAGGCCTATTTGGATATTCACGAGGTAAGGCAGGATGTTGCTCTTAACACACTTCGACGTTCTGAGCGGTTGAAGCGTATTATAGATGCGGAAATGGATACATTTAGACTCGACGATGTTGAATGGAGCAAACAAGAATACGAGCACAATCCAAATCATCAAGATCAGCTTGTTGTTAAGATCCGCCCAGGTGAATCTGTTCGTTCAAAATCAGAAGCTTTCATCGCGACAGCATTGCGCGCTCATAACATTCCCTATCGCTATGAATGCAGGTTCCCGATAAACTATCCTGCCGTCTACCCGGACTTCACCTTTTTGCACCCTGTGACTCAACAAGAAATGATCTGGGAACATTTTGGCTTGATGGATGATCCTGAATACGTCAAGAGCATGACCGCCAAGTTAAAATTATATATTGAAAATGGATATCTGCCTAACCGGAAGCTCTTCATGACCTTTGAATCAGCCTCTGAGCCGTTTGGCTACGAAGAAGCCAACTGGCTTATAGAAAATGTGATCATGTGAAAAATTATGTCTATAGCATCTGTACAATTCCACTACGGGCATATATTTGCTATTGGTGTGTAGCTAGTTTTGAGGATATGTTCAAAAACGCCTATCCTCTGAAGCTTTACAACCTGTGCTTCCTTTGATTTTCGGCTTCAAGCTCTGTTTCTAGATGTGTTTGGGCAAAATGAATCTTTTACAGATGCATTACAACCCAAAAACGAGCTGGGAGCCCCGCTCCCGTGTCCGTTTTTGGGTTGTAAATAAATTCAGGACATCTCGATTTGAACATTCTAGGGAAATTTCCGGTTGAGAGCCTGCATTTCCTGTTGCGACCGGGTTGTAAATATCTTGTGGGCGGGCAACTTTGAACATATCCCAATTCTAAACCATCAGAGTACGAGCAT
>CAMNFR010000055.1 GCA_946537305.1 uncultured Lachnospiraceae bacterium
GGAGGTGCGAAGAATCTGGCCGAAGGTCTGGAAGCACTGCAGACCGGTGCGGGAGAGCTGGAAACCGGCGCGGGCGCGTTGGGCGACGGCGGCGTGGAGCTGGCGGAAGGCGTGAAGGCTATCGGCGCAGGTGCCATCGCCGTCAAAGAGGGCGTGGATGCGCTGGCGACAGGCGCTGGGACGCTGAAGACCGGGACCGCCGCCCTGGCTGCCGGAACTACGCAGCTGAAATCCGGGGCAAAGAAGCTTTCTGACGGAGCGTCAGACGCGGCTGCGGGCGTGGGTGCCTTAAAGAGCGGCAGCGGTGAACTGAAGACAGGTGCCGGCAGCTTAAAGAACGGTACCAATACATTGTATGCCGGGACACAGACCCTGTATAAGGGCACGAAGGACCTGGCGGCCGGTACTTCCGAGCTGGCGGCCGGTACCAGTGATCTGTATGAAGGTGTGGGAACCCTGGATGAAGGCGCCGGCAAGCTGTATGATGGTTCTAAGGACCTGAAGGACGGCACGCAGGAACTCTACGATGGGACCGGAGATCTGCAGGACGGCGCAGAGAAGCTTTCGGATGGTTCCGTGGAGCTGCGGGACGGTATGAAGGAGTTTGACGAAGAGGGTATTCAGAAGATCACGGATACGTTTGGAGATCAGATGCAGAACGTAAAGGAACGCCTGGATGCCATCAAGGCGGCAGACGAGGAGTATGATTCCTTCAGCGGCAGCGCAGAGGGCATGAGCAGCTCTGTAAAATTCATTGTCGAGACCGCGGCCATCGAGGGAAAGAGTGAAGAAGAATAATCCGGCGGAGGAAATATTGGCAAAGCACTTAGGAAAACAAAGAAACAGCATGGCCTTTCTTCTCTTCCATAATGGCATAAAAAAGGAAAATGTGATATAGTACACATTCGTGCCAATCATAAATGATGCTAAAAAAAGAAATCATGAGGGAATAGAAATGGAAGAGAATAACAATATTCAGGCGAAAGTCGACCGGCAGGAGGAAGCGTGGGAAAAGGGACAACCTCGTATCGTTCCCTCATCGACCTCTTTGGGAAAGAAAATGCCGGTGAGCAAGATCACCCCGCAGGAACTGGTGCAGGCTATCCTTGGATCTATTATATTTGCTGCAGGCGTCAACCTGTTCGTGGTGCCGGCGGGGATCTATAACGGCGGCGTCCTGGGTATCAGCCAGCTGCTGTACTTTCTGGTGCAGCATGTAGCCCCGGATCTGGCTTTTGCCGGTTTTACCAGCGCGGTCTATTATATCCTGAACCTGCCGCTGTTCTTCCTTTCCTACCGGACTTTCGGGCGGAACTATTTTATCCGGAATGTGATGTGTGTAACGGTGGAGACCATTGCACTGGCATGGATTCCGGTGCCGAAGACCATGATCGTGGACAGCGTGCTGACATCTACGATGATTGGCGGTCTGACAGCCGGTGCCGGCGCAGGACTGATCTTCCGGTCACGCTCCGCGGCCGGCGGTCTGGATATCGTGGGCGTCTATCTGACGCAGAGGTTTAAGGATTTCTCCGTGGGCAGACTGACCATCGGCGTGAATCTGGTCATCTATACTATCTGCGCCATCACGATGGACGTGTCCGTAGCCATTTACTCGCTCATCTATTCCTTTACGAATAGTATGACGATCGACCGCCTCCACGAGCAGAATATCTGCACGGAGATGACGATCTTTACCAAGAAGGATCCGCAGAGGATCATTCACTATATTACCCAGCAGCTGCACCATTCCGCTAACTATTGGGAGGCAACCAGCGGCTATTCCGGAGACAAGGAATATATTATCTACACAGTGGTATCCAAGTATGATACACACAAGCTGGATACCTTCATCAAACACTACGATGAGCATGTATTTGCCGTCAAGAGCAACGGTGTTTCCCTGGACGGGAACTTTAAAAAATATCTGTAAAAAAGTGCGATGCAGGAGCGGTTCTTTCAGGAGAAGACCGCTCCTGTAACATTTTTGTAAAAAATACTGGCATATCAGGGAAAAAAAGAGTATAATACGCTTTGTGTTCTTCGAGAGACACAGATTTTGACATTCCCTCCTATATGAGGTTACTTATGAGAAAAAGAATGCAATGTCTGCTGGTGGCGGTGATGGTCGCGCTCACCGCGCTCCTGGGAGCCTGGCATAATCAGGCACAGGCAGCCAGCCGCGCCAATAAGCAGACCATCTACAAATATTTAACAGAGACCCTGGAACTTCCGCCGGCTGCGGCCTGCGGTATTCTGGCCAATATCCAGTACGAGTCGGACTTTGATCCGCATGCGGTGGGGGATCACGGGACCAGCTACGGCATTTGCCAGTGGCATAAATCCCGTTACACCGCGCTCCGGAGCTGGTGCGCCAGAAGGAAGATGGATCACACGACCCTCCGGGGACAGTTGGAATTCCTGAAATATGAATTGAAAAGAGAATACGGCCGGATCTATCGCTATATGAAAAATGTCAGCAATGATGCTTACGGCGCCTATCAGGCCGGGTATTACTGGTGCTATCATTATGAACGGCCGGCCAAATATCTTACCGCATCCGTGCGCCGCGGAAATACCGCAAGAGACAAATACTGGCCCAAATATGCGGATCTTGCCGGAAATACCGAAAAGCAGACGGCTGTCAAGCCGGCAGAAGGGCGGGAGATCACGGCGGCCCGGACTGTTATGAAGGGCAGTGAGATCGATATCTCCGGCAGTGTGATCTCGGACGGAAAGCTGGATCATGTGACTATTGATATCTGCCGAATCGACGGCACGGTCGTTGCAGAATCGGTCATCCAGCCGGATGGGAATAGTGCGAATCTGCGGGACGGTCTGGCCAGGCTTCATTCCGGGGATCTGGATGCCGGCGCATATATTGTGGAGATCACGGCAAAGAATGGTGCGGGTACCGTGCAGGTCTTCCGGCAGAGCGTCAGCGTTCTGTCTCACACCGGGAACTTTACATCCGGAAATATTCGGATCCGTCTGGGAGATGATGCCGCATGGTTCCTGGGGACGATGGGTTCGGAGAATAATAATGTACAGTTGACGGGAAAGGACAGAGACGGAAACACACAATTCCAGATGGTCCAGCTCAGGAATGGCTGTTATAGTATCCGGAGCCTGAAGGCAGGCCGCTACCTGACGCTGGCACCGGACGGACGAGTGACGCTGGAAGCCTGGCACGGGAAGGATTCCCAACGATGGATGATTCTTTCCGCCGGCGGAAAGCTTCGGGTGTTGCTGCCGTACAGCAGTACAGCCCGCGCGCTGACGGTCGCAGGAAATATTTCCCAGGGGGCGTCCCTGGCCTGTGAGGATACCGTGCTGAATGACCGGCAGCTGTTCCGTGTTATCGAGGCAAAGGATGTGGATGAACCGCTGGTGGATCCGGACGGAGGCATTGTGAAGGCTGTCAGCCTGACGGTTCGGGAAGAGAAGATTCTTGCCGTTCTCGGAGAGGGACACACAATGCTTCATGCATCCAGCAATGGTACACTGTCTTTTGCGACCGGAGATCCTTCCGTAGCAGTAGTGGATGAAAGAGGGCGTGTGAGCGCTATTTCCTGCGGCGAGACCATGATCACGGTGACCGCCTCTTATCCGGGACTGGAAGATACCCGGACGGAAGTGCCGGTGGAAGTTATTCCGCCGATGGAAGGACTTCAGGACGTTTTCGCCGTCCTGAATTAGATAGTGACAAGGGGACGCACCTGCTGTCACATTGCGTGCAATGTGACAGCAGGTGCGTCCCCTTGTCACTAAAATGGATTACAGCAGGCGGATCCCCTGTTTCCAGGCGGATTGGATGACTTCATCCGGCCAGATGGAAACCTGTACTTCGCCGATATGTGCTTTGCGCAGGAAGAACATGCAGATCCGGGACTGTCCGATGCCGCCGCCGATGGTGTAGGGCAGCATGCGGTCCTTGATGGAAGCCTGGAAGGGCAGGTTGATGCGTTCCGGGCACCCGGCTTTTTCCAGCTGGGAGACCAGGGAATCTTCATCCACTCGGATGCCCATGGAAGAAAGCTCCAGGGCAATATCCAGTACCGGATAGTAGACCAGGATATCTCCGTTCAGGGACCAGTCATCATAGTCCGGCGCACGGCCGTCATGGGGCTTCCCGTTAGAGAGCTTATCGCCGATCTGCATCACAAAAACGGCGCCGTGTTCCTTGCAGACGGCGTATTCTCGTTCCTTCGGGGACAGGTCGGGATAGAGATCCAGAAGCTCCTGAGAGGTGATAAAGAAGATTTCCTTCGGAAGGAATTCTTCAATATAATCGTACTGGATGGCCATATATTTTTCGGTCTTTTTCAGCGCCTTATATACCCGACGGACAGTATCCTTCAGGGTATCCATGTTCCGGTCTTTTTTGGCGATGATCTTTTCCCAATCCCACTGATCCACATAGATGGAATGAATGTTATCGGTTTCTTCATCCCGGCGGATGGCGTTCATATCGGTAAAAAGGCCTTCGCCCTGAGAAAAACCATATTCATGCAGGGCCATGCGCTTCCATTTGGCAAGGGACTGTACTACTTCGACCTCCCGGTCGCCCTGCTCCAGAATGCCAAAGCGAACAGGACGCTCCACGCCGTTCAGGTTATCGTTCAGGCCGGATTCCGGGGTTACAAAAAGAGGCGCGGATACACGGTGAAGGTTCAGCTGATCCGAGAGCGTTTTTTGAAAGAAGTCTTTTACGGTCTTGATGGCGACCTGTGTATCATGAAGGGAGAGACTGGATCGGTATCCCTCCGGCACAATAAGATGTTGTTCCATGAGTATTTTCCTCCTGACAGCGATTCTTACGCATTATAGCAGAAACATGGGGGATAGTTCAAGTGTAAAATAAAAATGTATGGCGCAGGGGGAGAAAACGTGGTAAAATAAAAGTCTGTATAATCTCATTTAGTTTACATCTATACGGAAAAGAGGACATTATGGATAAGATCAGTCTGGGGCAGATCGCCCGTGATTTGAATTACCGCCTGCTGACACCGGATATCGATATTGAAACAGTGATGATCGACACGCCGGACATCAACCGGCCGGCACTGCAGCTGACAGGCTTTTTTGAGCATTTTGCCAACAATCGTATCCAGATGCTGGGAAACGTGGAAAATGCCTATCTGAAGACACTGACACCGGAGAGGATCAAGGAAATCTTTACGCGTCTGTTTGACTGTAATATTCCCTGCCTGCTGTACTGTGCAGACCATATGCCGGATGATGTTGTTCGTGTGCTGGCGGAAAAACATCGTGTGCCGATCCTGGCATCCCATTGCCTGACTTCGGACGTTGCCGCTAAGAGCATCCGTTATCTGCAGGAAAAGCTGGGACCGACCCAGACCATCCATGGCGTGCTGGTGGACGTGGTCGGCGTGGGCGTACTGATCACCGGTGAGAGCGGCATTGGTAAGAGTGAGGTGGCCCTCTCCCTGATCAAGCGCGGACACCGATTGGTGGCGGACGACGCGGTGGAGCTTCACCGTGTGAATGACGCCCGTATCATCGGTATGGCGCCGGAGATCACCCGTCATTTTATTGAGCTTCGCGGTATCGGTATTATTGATGTCAAAGCCCTTTTCGGTGCCGAAAGTATCAAAAATGAGATGGATGTAGATATGGTCGTACACCTGGAAAACTGGGATAAGGAAAAGAAATATGACCGCCTGGGCTCCCAGGAGGATTATGTAAAATATTTGGGGAATAAGATCGTCTGTTATCGGGTGCCGATTCGCCCCGGCCGGAATACAGCGGTTATCGTGGAGACGGCTGCTATCAACTTCCGTCAGAAGCAGATGGGGTACGACGCGGTACAGGAGCTCTATAAGCGCGTGCAGAATAATATGATGAAGGGAATCGAATAAGTCATGACCGGGAAGATCGCGGAACTGCTTTCCCTGTGGCGGAGTGAGCCGCAGGCGCCGCATTTTGAAGAACATGTGAGAATGTCGGAGCATACTACCTTCCGCGCGGGCGGCCCGGCGGACGTGTTCGCGCTCCCGGCGAATGCCCGGGAACTGGGATGGGGCATACGTACCTGCAAGGAACGGGAGATTCCGTATTATGTGATGGGCCGCGGGAGCAATATACTGGTCTCCGACGACGGCTTTCACGGCGTCATTTTTCACATAGGTGAGTCATTTTCTGACATCCGCGTTTCGGGAGATGTTATTACGGCCGGAGCCGGTGTGACGCTGACAGCCCTGGCGCGCACCGCAAAGAACCACGGGCTCACCGGCCTGGAATTTGCAGCCGGTATCCCCGGAAGCCTGGGAGGGGCCCTGGCCATGAATGCCGGCGCCTACGGCGGAGAGATGAAGGACGTGGTGACAGGCGTACAGGTGCTGGATCCTTTATCAGAGACCGGCGTACGGTTTATGCCGCTTGACGAGCTGGCGATGGGATACCGCACCAGCCGTATCCAGACAGAAGGGTTGATTGCCCTGGGTGCCGAGATGAAGCTGAAGGCGGGCGACCCCGCGCAGATCGAAGCGCTGATGCAGGATCTGGCGGAGCGCCGTCGGTCCAAACAGCCGCTGGAATATCCCAGTGCCGGAAGCACTTTTAAGCGGCCGGAGGGATACTTTGCCGGCAAGCTGATCCAGGATGCCGGGCTGTCCGGCTATTCCGTGGGCGGCGCGTGTGTGTCTGAAAAGCACTGCGGCTTCGTGATCAATAAGGATCACGCCTCCGCAACAGATATTTACCTTCTGATGATGCAGGTGCAGAAGAAGGTGAAGGAAGTCTTTGGGGTAGAACTGGAACCGGAGGTCCGGCTTCTGGGGGATTTCCCGGAGAACATGTAGGGCTTTCCGGCGATTTATCTCGAAGTACAGAAGGGGTAAAGGCGATGTCTTTTTCCATGGATATGAAGGAAGAACTGAGCGGCCAGACAGGAACCGCCAGGCACTGTCAGATCGCGGAGCTTTCCGCGCTGATCAGCACCTGCGGCGGCTTTTCTCTCCGCAGGGATCACCGTTTGTTCCTGGTGATCCAGAGCGAAAATCTGCTGGTCGTCCGAAAAGCGGCTGTGCTGATCCGCCGCGCCTTCCAGGTTACGCCGGAGATATCCGTCCTGGGCAACGGAGACTGGATAAAGGGCCGGCTGTATACATTGGTGATCCCGGATCACGAAGCCAGCGCCCGCGTGCTGGGGAGCACCCGTTTTCTGTCGCGAAGCGGTGTGCTCCGGGACCTTTCCCTGCCCGTCAACAATCTGGTGATCCAGAGCTCCTGCTGCAAGCGAGCTTTTCTTCGTGGCGCCTTTCTGGGCTGCGGCTCTCTCAGTGATCCGAGAAAATCCTATCACCTGGAATATGTCTGTCAGAGCCCGGAAAAAGCAGAGCAGATCCGTGAGCAGATCTTGAGCTTTGGCATAGAAGCCCGCATTGTCGAGCGCAAAAATGCGCAGGTCGTCTATGTGAAGGAGAGCGAGGGCATTGCGGATCTTATGAACGTCATGGGGGCTCACCGCAGCCTACTGGAATATGAAAACATACGGATTCTCCGCGGGATCAGCGGCCGGGTCAACCGGACCGTGAACTGCGAGACCGCCAATCTGAACAAAACGATCTCTGCAGCGGTGGACCAGGTTCGCGATATAGAGACCATCCGGGATATGTTGGGACTCGATCAGCTGCCGGAGCCGCTTCGCCAGATGGCGGAGGTCCGGCTGGAATATCAGGATACGCCCTTGAAGGATCTGGGGCAGTATCTGGATCCGCCGGTGGGGAAGTCCGGTGTGAATCACCGGCTGCGGAAGCTGAAGCAAATTGCGGAGGAGCTGCGCGCAGGATCATAAGGAACTATTCCTTCGTGTAGGCGTTGCTTTTTAGTTTTATATTGGTGCTTGTTTTAGGCGGGCATGAAAGCTTCCGATTCTCGGTCCTATCCCGGTCGCGGCCGGGGGAACGGCCGCGCCGGCTATAGGACCTCGACTCTTCGGGGGCGATGTTGATGCAGGCAGGGTAAGATACGCGGAGTATGCAGGATAGTTTGATGCAGATGGTGCTGTTGACATAGGTAATGTGTTTGTTAAGGATAAGGAAACAGATTATGAGAACGATTCGTGTGGCAGTGATTGCCGGGGATGGTATTGGGCCGGATGTTCTGGCTGAGGGTATTAAGATCATGAATACGGTGGCGGAGCTGGATGGGGGCTTCTACTTTGAGTTTACGCATTTTCCCTGGGGATGTGAGTATTATCTGGAGCACGGGGAGATGATGCCGGCGGATGCGCTGGATATTCTGAAGCAGTTTGATGCGATCTATCTGGGTGCCGTGGGATATCCGGGCGTGCCGGATCATATTTCTCTGCGGGAGCTGCTGCTGGTCATTCGGAAGGGCTTTGATGAGTACGTGAATGTGCGGCCTGTGAAGCTGTTGAAGGGTGCTCCTTGTCCGCTGGCAGGCGTGAAGAGAGAGGATATTGACATGGTCGTTATCCGTGAGAATTCTGAAGGGGAGTACTCCGGAGAGGGCTGCTGGGAGAATAAGGGGACGCCGGAGGAGTATGTGCATCAGACCGGTGTGTTTACCCGGAAGGGCTGTGAGCGTATCATCCGGTATGCTTTTGAGCTGGGCCGCAAGGAAGGGAAGCGCGTGACCAGTGTTTCTAAGGGGAATGCACTGAATTATTCTATGGTGTTCTGGGATCAGATTTTCCATGAGGTGGCGGAGGAGTATCCGGATGTGGAGACCAGTGAATATCTGGTGGACGCGGCGGCCTGCCATTTTGTGCGGGATCCCGGCCGTTTCCAGGTGGTGGTGACTTCGAATCTGTTCGGGGATATCCTGACGGATCTTGGTGCGGCGATCGCGGGCGGAATGGGCCTGGCGGCTGGCGCTAATCTGAATCCGGAGCGGACCTTCCCGTCGATGTTTGAGCCGATCCATGGGTCTGCGCCGGACATTGCAGGGACCGGGGCTGCCAATCCTATGGCGTCTATCTGGTCGGCGAGCCAGCTGCTGGATTTCTTTGGCTATGAGAAGTATGGGGCGCTGTTGATTTCTGCCATCGAGGATGTGCTGGTGGAAGGCAAAACGCTTTCACCGGAGCTTGGCGGCAGTGCGAAGACGTGGGAAGTGGGCGATGCAGTCTGTGAAAAGGTGCAGGCCCGCATGACCGAAATGTAAAACGATAAAGTGATAACACGATTGATGGTGGGATCAAACGGGAGTGGAAACGGCAGGTAGGAAAGGAGACTTTCATGGCCTTTACGCCTCTTCATGTACATACGGAATACAGTCTTCTGGACGGTGCGGCCAAGATCCGCAAGCTGGCTGCGCGGGCGAAGGAGCTGGGGATGGATTCCCTGGCCATTACCGATCACGGCGTCATGTTCGGTGTGATTGATTTTTACAAAGCCTGCCTGGCAGAGGGGATCAAGCCCATACTGGGCTGTGAGGTCTACGTAGCCCCGGGGTCGCGTCTGGACAGGGAACCCGGCGCGGGGGACGAGCGTTATTATCATCTGGTGCTTCTGGCCGAGAATAACCAGGGCTATCAGAATCTGATGAAGATCGTCTCCAAAGGGTTTATTGACGGCTATTATTATAAGCCGAGGGTAGATATGGAGGTCCTGACGCAGTATCACGAAGGGATCATTGCGCTGAGCGCCTGCCTGGCCGGGGAGGTGGCAAGAACGCTTGCCCGCGGTCAGTATCAGGAGGCCTGTGAGGTCGCCCGCAGATATGAGTCTGTATTCGGAAAGGGCAATTATTTCCTGGAGATGCAGGATCACGGGATCCCCATGCAGCGCACGGTCAATGCGGGATTAATGCGCATGAGCGAGGAACTCCAGATCCCGCTGGTCGTCACCAATGATTCCCACTATATTCTGGCAGAGGACTGGGAGGCACATGATATCCTGCTGTGCCTGCAGACCGGAAAGAAGCTGGCAGATGAAAACCGTCTTCGTTATGAGGGCGGGCAGTATTATCTGAAATCCGAACAGGAGATGCGGGAGCTTTTCCCGTATGCGCCGCAGGCGGTGGAGAACACGCACCGGATCGCCGAGCGCTGCAATGTGACCATTGAATTCCATAAATCCAGGCTGCCGCATTTTGAGGTCCCGGAGGGATTTGACTCTTGGTCCTATCTGAATCATCTCTGCAGCGAGGGGCTTCAGAAGCGCTATCCGAAGGATGACGGCAGTGTAAAGGCACAGTTGGATTATGAACTGGGCGTGATCCGGCAGATGGGGTTCGTGGATTATTTCCTGATCGTCTGGGATTTTATTCATTATGCCAAGGAGCACGGGATCGCTGTGGGACCGGGGCGAGGCTCCGCGGCCGGTAGTGTGGTTTCCTACTGCCTGGAAATTACGGATATCGATCCGATCCGTTATCAGCTTCTGTTCGAGCGTTTCCTGAATCCGGAGCGTGTCAGCATGCCGGATATTGACGTGGATTTCTGTTTCGAACGGCGCGGCGAGGTGATCGATTACGTTACCCGCAAATACGGGGCCGATCATGTGGTGCAGATCGTTACTTTCGGAACCCTTGCAGCCCGCGGTGTGGTGCGGGATGTGGGACGCGTGATGGACCTGCCCTATGCCCTGTGCGATCAGATTGCCAAGGCGATTCCGAAAGAACTGAATATTACCATAGATGACGCCGTAAAAAAGAGCCAGGATCTGCGGGATATGATGGAGAAGGATCCCCGGGTACAGAAGCTGATCGAAATGTCAAGGCAGCTGGAAGGCCTGCCCCGGCATACCTCCATGCATGCCGCCGGCGTTGTGATCGGTCCGGATTCCATGGATGAATTCGTACCGCTTTCCCGTTCTTCTGATGGACAGCTGACGACGCAGTTTACCATGACGACCATTGAAGAGCTGGGACTCTTAAAGATGGATTTCCTGGGGCTGCGGACACTGACAGTTATCCAGAACGCAGTCAAAATGCTGGAAAAACGTGGCAAACGTCTGGATATGCGCCGCATCAGCTATGAAGACAAGAAGGTCTATGATGCGATCGGTACCGGAAAATGTGACGGGATCTTTCAGTTGGAAAGTGCCGGTATGAAAAGCTTCATGAAGGAGCTGAAGCCTAAGTCCTTGGAGGACGTGATCGCCGGTATCTCTCTGTATCGGCCTGGCCCCATGGATTTTATCCCGCAATATATTAAAGGAAAAAATAATCCTCGGGCCGTGACCTACCGCTGCCCGCAGCTGAAACCCATCCTGGAGCCGACCTACGGGTGTATCGTGTACCAGGAACAGGTCATGCAGATCGTCCGGGATCTGGGCGGATACAGTCTGGGACGCAGTGATCTGGTGCGCCGTGCCATGAGCAAAAAGAAACAGGAGGTCATGGTAAAGGAGCGGCAGAATTTTATCTACGGCAATGAGGCAGAGGGTGTGCCCGGGTGCGTGGCGAATGGAATCTCTGCGGAGGTGGCGGATCAGATCTACGATGAAATGATGGATTTCGCCAAGTATGCCTTTAACAAGTCCCATGCCGCCTGCTACGCCGTGGTCGCCTATCAGACAGCTTATCTGAAGACATATTATCCGGTAGAATTCATGGCAGCACTGATGACCTCTGTCATTGAAAACGGAAGCAAGGTGTCGGAATATATCGAGACCTGCCGCACGATGGGCATCTCCCTGCTGCCGCCGGATATCAACCGCGGTGAATGGGGATTTTCCGTGGACGGCCGGGATATTCTTTACGGCCTATCCGCGATCAAGGGCCTGGGCCGCAGTGTGGTGGAGAGCATAGAGGCGGAGCGTCGTCTGGGAGGTCCCTTCCGGGATCTGAAGGATCTGATCAGCCGGCTGACAGGCAAGGAGGTCAACAAGCGGACCATTGAAAGCTTTATCAAGGCTGGTGCTCTGGACAGCCTGCCCGGGAGCCGCCGCCAGAAAATGATGGTCTACGCAGACCTGATGGATCAGAAGGCAAAGGACCAGAAGGATTCCATTTCCGGCCAGATGTCCCTGTTTGATTTTATGGGGGAAGAGGAGCGGAGCGCTTTTGACGTGACCTTCCCGGATGTGGAAGAATTTCCTAAGGCAGAACTGCTTGCCATGGAAAAGGAGGTCCTGGGCATCTATATCAGCGGTCATCCGCTGGACGATGACAGGGATCGCATCCGCCGCCATGTGACAGCCCGCGCGGAGGACTTTGTGGTGGATGAGGACACGGGCGAAGCCGCCGTGCGCGAGGGCCAGAGCGTTATTCTGGGCGGGATGATCACTGACGTGGCCCTGAAACTGACGAAGAAAAACCAGAACATGGCTTTTGTGACGCTGGAGGATCTGACCGGATTGCTGGAGATCCTGGTATTCCCCCGGGATTTTGAGCAGAACCGGCCCATGCTGCGGGAGGACAACCGTATCTATGTGCGGGGGCGCGTGAGCCTGGGCGCGGATGATCCCAAGGGCAAGCTGATCTGTGAACGAATGATCGGCTTTGATGATGTGCCGCGCGATATCTGGCTTCAGTTTTCAGATATAAATGATTATAATCAGAACCATGCTTCTTTGGAATCTCTGCGGGACGGAAGAGCTATGACGGTGTTCCTGGCATCGGAGCGGGCCGTAAAACGGATCCCCGGCCGCAAAGAGGCTTCCCGTGAGGCAGAGGATGACTTTATTAAGCGGTTGCAGGATGCGTTCGGATCAGAGAATGTGCGCATCGTCGAAAAAAAACTTGAAGAACTATGGAAAGTAAGGTACACTAGCGTATAAGATTTTTCGGTCAGATCCGAAAGGAGGAAATGTTATGGCACAGGGGTGCAAGACGATTGGAGTACTGACGAGCGGTGGTGATGCTCCTGGCATGAATGCTGCCATCCGTGCTGTTGTGCGCGCCGGCATTGCGGCCGGTATGAAAGTCAAAGGTATCAAGCGTGGTTACGCGGGTCTTCTGGAGGAGGAGATCGTGGATATGGATTCCCGCAGCGTGGCGGATATTATCAGCCGCGGCGGAACAATTCTGTATACAGCACGCTGTCGGGCATTTATGACAGAGGAAGGACAGAGGAAGGGAGCCGAGATCTGCCACAAACATGGCATCGACGGCCTGGTAGTTATCGGCGGGGATGGTTCCTTCAACGGCGCCTGCAAGCTGGCCAATCTTGGCATCAATACCATCGGCGTGCCCGGTACGATCGATCTTGACATTGCCTGCACGGATTATACCATCGGCTTTGATACGGCCATCAATACGGCCATGGAAGCCATCGATAAGATCCGTGATACATCCACCTCGCATGAGCGTGTTAGCATCATCGAGGTCATGGGACGTCATGCCGGCTATATCGCCCTGTGGTGCGGTATCGCCAACGGTGCGGAAAACGTACTAATCCCGGAGGCTTATGATTACGACGAGCAGAAGCTGATCGATCAGATCATCCGTCAGCGGAAGATCGGAAAGACACATCATATTATTATCAACGCGGAGGGCATCGGCCATTCCGTGGGCATGGCGGCCCGCATAGAGGCGGCAACGGGCCTGGAGACCCGCGCCACCATTCTGGGCTACATGCAGCGCGGCGGCCGTCCCACCTGTAAGGACCGTGTTTATGCCTCCATCATGGGCGCACGTGCCGTACATCTGCTGGCGGAAGGCAAGAGCAAACGCGTTGTAGCACATGGGGACGGCGGCTTCATCGATTACGATATCAACGAAGCCCTGGCCATGAAAAAAGAGATCCATCCCGATTTCCTCACCGTAGGAAACGAGCTGATCAGGATATAGCGTATGAGTGCCGGACGGCGCATATGCAGAAGGGCATGCTCGCATGCACAACTGCATATGCAT
>CAMNFR010000056.1 GCA_946537305.1 uncultured Lachnospiraceae bacterium
TAACTTGTCCTCTTTTATGCAAAGCGGCCGCACCTCTTGACACCCGCCCGCTTTAGGGCTATAATGGCTCACATAATACAGCAGGGGAGCATTGGCTGAGAGTGCGGCGGAAACGCTGCTGACCCTTTGAACCTGATCCGGGTAATGCCGGCGCAGGGACGCGACTTATATCACGTTATTCTCATTGCCTCCTGCACGCAAAAGGAGGCATTTTTTATGCAATTCATTACCCCTGATGGCGGTCTTACCACCGCCGGTTATGCCGTATTTATTGCGGCAGGCGTTGTGGCTCTGATCGCGGCGTCCTTCCTTGCCGGAAAGTTCACCCAGCGGAAAAAGTTCACGCCCAAACAGCTGGCTTTCTGCGGACTCGGTATCGCACTGGCCTTCGTAACCTCGTATGTACAGCTGATCAAGATGCCCTTCGGCGGCTCCGTCACGCTCTTCTCCATGCTGTTCATCGTTCTGATCGCCAACTGGTACGGCGCCGGCACCGGCATCCTGGTCGGCCTGGTATACGGTATTCTGCAGTTCCTTCAGGAACCGTATTTCCTGACCTTCTTCCAGGTCTGCTGCGACTACCTGCTGGCCTTCGCGGCCCTGGGCATCGCCGGATTCTTTGCTAAGCAGAAAAATGGTCTTACCATCGGCTATATTGCCGGTGTCATCGGCCGCGGGATCTTCGCATCCATCGCCGGTTATGTTTTCTGGATGTCCTACATGCCGGAGAACTTTCCGAAATCCCTGGCTCCGGTATACCCCATCGTGTACAACTTCATGTATCTGGGACTGGAAGCCATCCTGACCATTATCATTATCAACATCCCGGCTATGAAGAAAGCCCTGGCACAGGTGCACCAGATGGCGGTAAGCTGAGCGCCTATTTAAAAAAATCCCATCCCGGTAAAAGATACCCGGATGGGATTTTTTTATCCCCACTGATGACGTTTTTTGGTGTTTTCCTTCCAGCTGCGGCTGGTGTTCTCCCAGGGTTCCAGGTCCCACATGTTCGGGACCATGGCCTTCTTGCGAACGTATTTCTGATATTCGGGGATGCGGTCTGCCCGGTAGCTGCGGAACCAGCAGCGGACGTTCCGGCAGTGAATATCGGAACGGTAACGTCCGGTGTGGGGCACGGGATCTCTGCGGTAAATGCAGGGAAGCGGTGCAATGCCCCAGGCATCATAGTATCTGACATCTTTTTCCGTCATGGCAGTAACCTCCTTTCAGGCTGCTACCAGACGTCTGTATAAATGGGCATATTCGCCATCTCCTTTCTGAATTATGTCATCTCTTGGTTGTTATTGTAGCATAAGATTTCCGCTGCGTGTATGAACTTTGCGTGAAATAGGCCATTACTTCAGCACAGGAAAGGTGAGGATGGCCTTGAATAAATCGCCGTCGATGGCGATGCGCAGGTTTCCGCCCTGCAGCTCCGCCAGACTCTTTGCGATTGACAGCCCCAGGCCGTTGCCCTCGGTGTTGCGGGAAGCATCTCCCCGCACAAAGCGTTCCATCAGTTCCTCTTCCGAGATGTTCAGCGCCTCGCGGGAGGTGTTTCGGAAAATGATCTCTGCCTGTCCGTCTCTGTCGGCAAGGGTCAGATAGACGCGTGTGCCGCTCTGTGCATACTTGCAGATATTGTTCATCAGATTATCAAAGATGCGCCACATCCGGCGGGGATCCGCCATGATGCGCATCTCCTGCTCCGGGACATTGCTGACCAGCGTCAGCCCGGCTTTTTCCAGCTTTTCTTCGTATTCTCCGCCGGCCTGTGTCACGAAAATCGCAGGATCGCAGGGGGATAAGCATACCTCCAGGTTCCCGGTGGATGCCTTGGACGCTTCCACAAGATCTTCCAGCAGTCTCTTCAATCTCTCGGACTGACGCACCAGCACCTGGCTATATTCCGTAAGCGTCTCATCCTCCCCGGCGGCCTCTCCGATCAGCCGGGCATAATTGATAATGGATGTCAGCGGGGTCTTGATGTCGTGGGAAACATTGGTGATGAGCTCTGTCTTCATGCGCTCGCTCTTTAAGCGTTCTTCTACGGCCAGGCCCATGCCCTCTGCGATATGATTCAGATTTTCTGCGTGCTCCTTTAATGCCCAGCGCATTCCCTTCGTGTCCGTGTGCCAGGAAAGGTTTCCCGCCGCCAGCTCTCTGCCGGCCCGCTGCAGCTTGCGCAGAGACAGTGCTGCAATAAAGATCAGCGGAATCAGGATCAGCCGCTCAAAGAACCACAGCAGCAGAATGTTATCTCCTTCACTGATATTCGCCAGCATAAAGATCAGTTCCACAAAAGATATCCCGCCCACGATCAGCACGGTCCGAGGGATCATAGGCAGTGCTGCCAGGCCCCGGCGGCATCCACCCATCAAGTGCAGAAACATCTTCCAGACCTTCCGAATGATATCAGCGGTGATCTTCAGCAGTCTCCAGGTAATTGTATTCGAAAGCAGCGTGCGGCCCTTGATACGGACGGCTGCACTCATGGCAAAGCCTAGCCCCAGCGCCGGCCCCGCCAGCATGAACCAGACAACGCCCAACCACCAGACACCGCTGTCTATGATCGCAATGGAAGGAACCAGGCAAATCATTGCCAGGAACAGCAGCAGATCCGCAGGCCAGCGATAGAACGGCCCCGGCACCAGTTCTTCTGTATCAGGTCTTCTGCCGGAAACGCTCATCAGCGCCACAAAGCAGGCGATCATCAGCAGCAATGCTGCCAGTGCAATGACATAAATGACATATCGCAGAGGATACGCGGCGTGTACGAGACGGCTCACAAGACCATAACGAAAGCCGTCGCTGTCGCTCACGGGAAATCCCTCCCGAAGCCCCGCCTTTAACAGGACGGTAGACCACGCCTCCGTCCCCTGGTCCACATAATCCAAGCTCAGCTCCGGCGGCTGGCCCTTGCGAATATGTACAGCTACTTTCGTTGTAAGGCTCCATCCATCCTCAGGAGCGCTGCTTTTCTGCAAGGAGCCATCCGCTGCCGCCTCACCGCTGCAGGCGAGGAGTTCTCCCGTGGCAGGATCTGTCACTTCAAAGACCAGATTGCTGTTCCTGCAGTCCGCGATCAGCGGGAAGTCGGGCATCTGCTGCCCGTCACTTTCGGCAAAGGCTGCAAGCGGCGCTGCGATCTCCGGCTGTTCCCATATCTCATAAAGTTCCGATTTCATCTCATCCTGCAGCACCTGATCCCGGAATGTCTTCTCCGGTGTGGTGTAGACATCCGTCTCCCAGAATATGGCGATTCCTGCCGCGCTGCCGACACATCCTAAAAAACCCAGCAGACACCCCAGGAACAGGATCGTCTTCCCGGCATATGTCCTCCAAAATTTCTTCATTACTGTTCACGCCCCTTTATCAAACACCTTTCAATGACCTTTCTGTCATTGCCTCATTATCTTATATCCCTGGCCGAAAACGACCTTCAAGTACCGGGGATCCGCGGGATTGATCTCGATCTTCTCCCGGATATGCCGGATATGCACCGCCACGGTATTTTCCGTACCGACGGGCTTTTCCTTCCAGACCTCCTCATAAATTTCCTTCGGCGAATACACCCGGTTCGGATGTGCCATCAGGAGCTTTAAGATCTCATATTCTGTGGGCGTCAGGCTGACAGGATCCCCGTCCACCGTGACCACCTTGGCCGCGTCATCCAGCTCTATGCCGCCGATGCGGAAATGATCCGGTGCCGGCGCGCCTCCGCCATACATCAGATATCTGCGCAGGGCCGAGCGCACGCGGGCCGTCACCTCCATGGGTTGGAACGGCTTGGTGATATAATCATCCGCGCCTACGTTCAGTCCCATCACCTTGTCGATATCCTCTGACTTGGCCGTCAGCATGATGATGGGAATATGACTGAACTCGCGGATCTTTGCCACCGCGGTGATGCCGTCCATCACGGGCATCATGATATCCATCAGGATCAGATGAATATCTTCCGTCTCCATCAGCCGCAAGGCCTCCGCCCCGTTTGCCGCCTCAAAAATGGTATAGGACGGATCCGACAGATAAATGCGAAGTGCAGAAACAATATCCTTTTCATCATCACAGATCAAAATGTTCGGCATAGTGTACCTCCCCGGTGAGATTCATGCGCATGTTGTTCACCTGATGCTATAATAGCACAAAGTGTCTTTAAGCTGATAGCAGGCAAGGGATTAATATTTGTTTAAGACATAAAAAAGAGAGGGATTATTCCCCCTCGAAAAGCGGCGTTGAAAAATAGCGTTCGGCCGTATCCGGCAGCACGGTGACCACGGTCTTGCCGGGTCCAAGCACTTTGGCAAGCTTGATAGCAGCTGCCACATTGGTGCCGCTGGAGATGCCGCACATAATGCCCTCCAGCCGTGCCAGGTCTTTGGCCGTCTGAATGGCTTCTTCATCCGTTACAATACAGATATCCTCATAAATGTCCCGGTTCAGAATGGCCGGGATGACGCCGTCCCCGATGCCCATCTGCAGATGCGTGCCGATGGAGCCGCCGGAAAGAATAGCCGCGTGCTCCGGCTCGACCGCCCAGATGGTGATGTGCGGATCATGCGCCTTTAAGACCTCTCCGATGCCGGTGATGGTTCCCCCGGTCCCGATGCCGGAGCAGAATCCGTCGATGGGGCCGCCCACCTGCGTCAGGATCTCCTTGCCGGTCTTTTTGATATGGGCTCTTACATTATTGGGGTTTTCAAACTGCTGCGGCACATACACATTCGGATCCGCTGCGGCCATGGCCAGCGCCTGATCCAGGCACTCCTGAATGCAGGCTCCGATATCCCCGTCGTCATGCACCAGCCGCACCTCCGCGCCATAGTGATGCACCAGCTTGCGGCGCTCCTCGCTGACAGAATCCGGCATGATAATGATGGTATGATAACCGCGCACCGCACCTACCAGCGCCAGGCCGATGCCCTGATTGCCGCTGGTCGGCTCCACGATGATAGTGTCTTTATTGATCCGCCCCTCTTTTTCCGCCGCCAGCAGCATGTTGTAGGCCGTGCGGCTCTTGATGGAGCCGCCTACATTCAGGCCCTCCACCTTCACGAAGATCTGTGCTCCGTCCTTCGGTGCCATGCGGTTCAGGCGTACCATCGGAGTCGATCCCATTGCTTCCAGTATATTATCAAATACCATTCGTTTTTCCTCACATCTATATCACTCATCCTGCGACGGTTCACTGCATTGCAGTTTCGGTGCAGTATCTTTGTTATAGTAGCAAAAACGAGGGAACTATGCAAGTGTTTTATCTCGCAAGCGAGTCTTGAACTCATTTCTCCCCGTGACATCACACTATAGTTGTGATATGATGGTGCACAGGTCAAAATCCTTTTTGATGCGGAGGATATCTATGAGCTTTACCTATGAAATTACCGCGGGCGAAGTGACGGTGACTGGGTACCAGGGGACCGTTTCTTATCTGCAGGTGCCTCCGGAGATCGAAGGGCTTCCGGTGCGGCGCATCAAGAACTCTGCCTTTTCCAGACGCAATGATCTGCGTCAGGTCTTCCTGCCGGATTCCCTGCAGACCCTCTCCCGCTTCGCCTTTTATTCCTGCCCGAACCTGACCTCCGTCACCATGTATGACAGTGTGACCGATTACGCCGATGGCGTTTTCCGGCTCTGCGGGGCCCTGCGGGACGTATATCTTACTCTGACCGATAACCGATACGGCGTTCTTCGGGAGATCCTCACGGACATCGAAGGGAAGCTGCGGATTCATCTGACCGTCCCGGGGCGGGAAGCCTGCCTGATCTTCCCGGACTATCTGGTCGAATACGAGGAGGATACCTTTGCCCGCGTGATCCACTCTTCAATCGTCGGCAGCGGTTTTTCCTACCGGGAATGCATCAGCCGCGCCGGAGTGGACTACCGGGAATACGATTCCCTGTTCGCCCGCACCCGCCTGCAGGATGCGCATCTGGCCACAGAAATTGCCTGTGAAAGGCTCTGCCGCCCCTGCGAGCTTCGGGAGAAGCCGCGGGACATGTACCGGGAGTTCCTGCGGGAAAATGGGTCGGAGGCGCTCCGGATGGCGGTCACGGAAAAACGGGAGGACTGGCTGCGGATGATGCTGGAGCAGGACCTGCCCGATGCGGCGGCCCGAGGGAATGCGGCGCAGCTGGCCGCAGAGCGAGGGGAGACCGGCATGGTCGCTCTGCTGATGAAACAACGTCCGCAGCGCAGCCGCAAAAGGCTGGAACTTTAGCTATCAATAATCGCAGGTGATTCTTGAATATGCGCAGAGGAAGGTGAGAACATGAGGACCCGGGAAGAATTGGAAAATATCGGCTGTCGGATATTGGGAGAAATGCGCACGGAGCTGTATCTGTCCCTGCGGGCCATGGGTCCTGCGCTGGACGCGCTGAGCTTCCGGCTGGATCTTTCCACCCGTACCATCGGCACGGACGCGGAATCGATCCGCTTCAACCCCACCCATGTATTGCAGCTTTTTCTGAACCGGCCGCGCCGCCTGCTGCGCACCTACATGCATATGCTGCTGCACTGTCTGCTGCGTCATCCCTTTCAGAAGAAAAAATGGGACGATCCGGAACTGTATGATCTGTGCGCGGATATCTCTGCGGAGCTGCTGCTGGACACCCTGCAGATCGACGCCTTGTTTGAGCTTCCCACCGATTTCCGCTCCGAATGGACCGAAAGGCTTCAGGAGGCGCTGCCGGTGATCACGGCGGAGCAGCTGTACCGCTATTTTACCGAGCAGCCGCCGGATATACTCCTTCGGGAAAAGCTGGCCCGGGAATTCACACGGGACGATCACAGTTTCTGGGAGCGCATGAATAAAGATCAGAATCCCCCGGGAGAACCGCCGGAGAGCACCTGGCGTCAGCGGGAGCAGGATTGGGACGACCGCGCCAAGAACACCCGGGAGCAGATGGCCGTCACCGGAAATGAGGCCTCCGATGAAAAAGGATCGCTGGACTGGATGCTCTCCCTGCAGACAGCCTCCCGCACCGACTACCGGGATTTCCTGCGGCGCTTCTTCACGCTGAAGGAAGAGCTTAGGATTGACCCGGACAGCTTTGATTATGCCTATTACACCTACGGGATGGAAATGTTCGGCAACATCCCACTGCTGGAAGAAAACGAATATCGGGAGATCGCGGGCGTGGAACAGCTGGTGATCGCCATTGATACCTCCGCCTCCACAAGACCGGTGCTGGTGAAACAATTCCTGGAGGAGACGGCTTCTATCCTCTCCTCACGCGACACCTTTCTGCATCAGATGGAGCTTCATATTATTGAATGTGACGACCAGGTGCAGCGGGATACCGTATTAAAAAAACCGCAGGATCTTTTGCGCTACGCGGGAGAACTTACGGTCAAGGGCGGCATGGGCACGGATTTCCGTCCTGTCTTTTCCTATATACGGGAAAAACAGCGCAGGGGAGAGCTGCGTGGGCTGCGCGGCCTTCTGTATTTTACAGACGGTTACGGCACCTACCCCACCGAACCCACCGCCTACGACACGGCCTTCGTGTTCTGCACCGGGGAGGCCTATGATGACAGAAAGGTGCCGGACTGGGCCTTGCGGCTGTACGCCGGGGAAGGAGAATACTATGAATATAAAGGAAGCAAAACAGGAGATCCGCCGTACCATCGAGGCATACCGGCGGAAGGATGATACCGGCGCCCCGGAAATACCGCCGCAGCAGCAGCGCCCCATTCTGCTGATCGGCCCGCCCGGTATCGGCAAGACCGCCGTCATGCAGCAGCTGGCAGAGGAATGCGGCATTGCCCTGGCGGCCTATACCATCACCCATCACACCAGACAGAGTGCCATTGGTCTGCCGCAGATCTCCCGCCGCACCTACGGCGGGCAGGAAATGACCGTCACTGAATATACCATGAGCGAGATCATCGCCTCCATATACGATAAGATGGAGCAGACCGGGAAAAAGGAAGGCATTCTCTTCCTGGATGAGATCAACTGTGTTTCTGAGACGCTGGCGCCGACCATGCTGCAGTTCCTGCAGTACAAGACCTTCGGTACGCACCGGGTCCCAGAGGGTTGGATCATCGTAACCGCCGGCAACCAGCCGCAGTACAACCGGTCTGCGCGGGAATTTGATATCGTCACCCTGGACCGCGTAAAAAAAATAGAGATCGAAGCGGATCTGGACGTCTGGAAAGAATATGCCGTCCAGACCGGTCTGCACGGCGCCATCCTGGCCTATCTGGATCTAAAGCCCCAGAATTTCTACCGCATCCGCACGGAACTTGACGGCAGACATTTTGTGACGGCCCGCGGATGGGAGGACCTTTCCCGCATGCTCTTCTCCTACGAAAAGATGGGCGAAGAGGTGACCGAGTCGCTGGCGGCACAATACCTGCAAGACCCGGAGATCGCCAGAGACTTTTCTGTCTACTACGCCCTCTACCGCAGATACGCGGATACCTATCGCATTCAGGAAATCCTTCGCGGGACCCTGCGGCCTGAGCGGGCGGATTACGAGCATCTCCCCTTTGATGAAAAGCTGGGCCTTCTGCGCCTGCTGACGGATGCCCTGCACCGGAAATTTGCCGTGTGCACCGAACGCGAGGCGGTACAGGAAATGATTTACGACCGGCTTCTCCCCTTAAAGAACAGTCCTTTCCTGGAGAACGCCCGGGATGCCGCCGCGCTGCTGCGGGAGGAGGATGAACGGTTCCGGCGCATCCTGCGGGCGGAAAAGGACGCGGGCTCCCTTTCTGCGCCTCGGGAGCGCATCCTGCGGCTCGTCTGTCTTGCCTGGGAGGAGCTGCAAAAGCTTGCCGCCGGCACCGATCCCTCCGCAATGGATGCCCGTACCCGGGAGGACCGCTGGGCAGATATTTCCGCGTGGTTTGCCGGCCGGGAGGACGACCGACTGGATAACGAAGATGAGACCGGAGGGTGCCTGGAAAATGCCTTTTCCTACCTGACCGCCGCGTTTGGCCCCGGTCAGGAGATGGTCATGTTCCTGACCGCGCTGAACGCCGATCCCGACTGCCTGAACTTCCTGCGCAGCCATCCCAGTCCCTCCTACGACCGCTATAACGAACTCCTGCTGCTGCAGGACAGAAAAGAAGAGCTTCGCCGGGCGGCTCAGCTCTTCCTGTAATAACAAATAGTATTTCCTTTACGGTTCCAGCCGGAATTTCATGACCACGGGATTGTGGTCTGTATACGTATAGCCGGTGTCAATGTTCTGGACGTATTCACAGGTCACGTTATCCGTAGTGATGAATCCGTCCAGGACCACCGTAAAACTGTCCTCGCAGTAGGGAATATTCGTATTGCGGGACGTGGACACCAGCCCGTCGGCATACTCCGTATGCTTTACGAAGCCCTCCGGGAGTACCTCATCCGGGAAGGCGTGGCACCAGCTGTACTCTTCGTCCGTATTCGGATTGAGTGCCTGGCGGGAATCGCCCGTAAAGTCGTGGTTGTAATCTCCTCCGCAGATCACATAATTTCCTTTTTCATATTCCTTCTGCATGTCCGCAAAGAGCATCTCCAGCTGGGCATTGCCCTGTGCGGCATCCGTCCCGTAGGCAGAAAGGTGCAGATTCACCAGGATCAGTTCCTTTCCGTTGCTCACGGGGATTCGGTTAATGCAGTAGCAGCGGTCCAGATCCAGGATCTTTTTCACATCTGTCGCGATGGGCAGGCTCCGCCGGAGGGCGGAGCTGATGCCCTTTTTGCTTATCGTAAGAAGTCCGGAATTGGACGCGCCGTGGGGCTGGGTGAACGGGTACATCAGGTAAGCCGAGTGATAGTTCTGCGCGAAGGTGCTGTCAAAATCACCATTCCCCGCGATTCTCTCCAGGATCAGCGCTGACTCGTCCACATGATGGCTTCGGGTGGAATCCGTATCTACTTCCTGGAAGAGTACAAAATCCGGCTCATAGGAAAGGGCCGTATCCGTCGTCCCCTCCACGCACGTAATCACGCTCTCCTTCGACCTGGCGCGGCTCTCTTTTCCCCCGTCCATAAAGAACGTAAAGTCTGCCGTATAGGCTCCGAAACCGATATTGTAGGAGACCACAGTATACGTTTCGCCCGGCTGCGCCTTCTCATTAGTCCGGTGCGTCACCTCCAGATCCTGATTGTCCTCGATCCGGTCATAGGTGCCGAATACATATCCGACATATCCTCCCACAACCAGTACGATGACCAGAAGGATCACCAGCGGAATCTTCCACCATCTTCTTTTTCTTTCCTCTTTTCGAGGTGCCATCACGAATCTCCTTTCTCCCGCTCAATGGTTTTTATTTTGCTGCCGGCACTTCGATTTCCAGGTCGGAAAGCGGGAAGCAGGCGCAGGGATGTATGCCGCCGTACTTGAAATCCGCCATACGCCGGCCATCCACAGATTTCGGCACGTAGACCTTGCCGGAAAGCAGCACAGAATGGCAGAAGCCGCACTCTCCGCTGCGGCACCGGGTAGGAACGGCAATGCCGTTCTTTTCCAATGTCTGCAGGACCGAATCGTTGACACTTCCGGTAACGGTACGGGTCATATCCCGCACGGTCACGGTGATCTTTACCTCCGGCAGATCGCAGCCGGGGTAATCCGGGAGCTGTGCCGGATTATGGATCTCACCAAAGAGCTCGTGGCGGACATATTTCTGTGCGATGCCCAGCGTCTCGATCTCCTTGTCCACAAAACGGTACATGGCCTGTGGTCCGCACAGGAACAGTGAATACGGTGCATCCGCCGGCGCATACTTTTTGATCAGATCGGCCGTGATAAAACCGTGTTCATACCCTTCCTTTTCTTCATCCGAGAGGACGTGGATCACGCGGATCTTATCACAGGCAGCTTCCAGGGCGTCGAACTCCGCCTTAAAGAGAATACCGTCCGCCTTCCGGCTGCCGTACAGCAGTGTCAGACAGAAATCCTGCGCTCCCGAGGCAATCGCCTGTGCCATGGAAAGGAACGGGGTGATGCCGGAGCCGCCGGCAATGCCGACCACGGTCTTTGCGTCCCGGATGCCGTTCCAGGTAAAATACCCGGCCGGACCGGAGATCTCTACCTCGCAGCCCTCTTTCCAGTTGTCCAGGATATAGCGGGAGACCAGACCATCCTCCACATACTTAATGGTGAGCTCATAATAGTTCTCCAGAGCCGCGCAGGGAGAGGAGGAAAGGGAATAGGCCCGGTTGACCTCCATGCCCTCGATGTTCAGGAACACATTCACATACTGCCCCGCGGTAAAGAGCGCACATTCGGTGGTGCCGCGGGCAGGGTCCGGCACCAGACGGAAGCATTTGGCATCCGCGGCGGGCTGGGTGACCTGTGCGATCTTCATATACTGACGGTTCGGATGCAGGCGTTTTGCCACCACATTGACGGGGTGGAGCGCCGGCCGGGCGGAGGATGCTTCTGCGATCCTGCGCTGCCGTTCCGCGCTGTATTCACTAAAACGCTCCGGACGTAACGAGGAAATGCTCATCGTTCGATGCCTCCTTTCTGCCTCTCGGCGCGTACGACCTCCTGGCCGGCATCCAGACCGGACAGATAGGCACTGCTGTAGCCATCGCCCCGGCGGGTGCCGGCGCCGGCAAAGTACAGGTTCCCGATAAAGCTTTCATCCTTCTTGGTGAGATTCCGCTGGATAAAGGAATCCCAGGGATGCGCCTGATAGCCGTAGGGCGTTCCTGCCGGCGAATTCAGATAGCGCGCAAAGGTGACGGGCGTTGCCACCACGATTTCTTCAATATACGGGCGCAGGTTCAGTCCCAGAGACTTCTCCGCGCAGTCGATGATCTTCTCTGCCGTCTCGTTCTTAATCTTTGCGTATTCCTCCGGCGTAACATCGTCCCAGCCATGCCCGAAGTAAAGTGTGGTAAAGAACAACTGACAGGTGCCCTCCGGCGTGCAGTCCGGGATCACATTGTTCAGGCAGTTCATAATCACATAGTTCGGGAAATCCCTGGTATTGCAGGCACCGCGGTACTGCACCTCCGGATCGGAGGACGGCGCGATAAAGTAGGAATAGCTGTCGATGCCCAGCTCCTGCGGCGTCCGGTTCATGCCCAGATAGACCGTTGTGAACAGCGCACCGATATCACGGCTGTTGGAAAGCTTGAAGGCTCCCTCCGGAACCTGCTCCGGATCGATCATGGAGCCGTAGACCATGTTCGGATGAGAATTGCTGACTACGTGCTTTGCCAGATATTCCTTGCCGCCGATCACGACCCCGCAGGCCTTTCCGTCCTTTACCAGAATTTCTTCTGCTTCAGAATTATACCAGATCTGTCCGCCGCAGTCACGGATGACTTTCTCCAGAGCCATAGACAGCTCGTGGGAGCGCATCCGGGTCATGCCGGCGCCATATACAATGTAGCCCATCAGCATGCGGGCATAGATCAGGAAATCCAGTTCGCTGGGCGGTGCACCAAGATATCCCCAGTAGGTGGTGATGATATTCTGCGCCGCCTTCGGCATCCCAAGTTCATCCAGGACTTCGGTCACGGAGTGACCCGCCAGGCGGAAGAAATCGGGATATCTTTCATTCATCGCTTCGATACTGAATTCCGGCGAATCCATAAAGCTGTAGGCCTCCGCGGCCATGCCGCCGTACTTGGCTACCTGCATCATGCTGGGCGCGCTGCCAGGTACCAGCTGCTCCAGCTTCCCGATAAATTCACGGGGACCGCAGGGCATGTCCGCGTCAATTCCTTCAGAAGGAACGATCAGGCGGAAGGTGTGATCCATACTGGTCGCGATCTCCAGATCCACGCCCAGCATATCAAAAAACTTCATGATACCCCCCGGGTTTTCTTTGGTGCCCAGGGTACACAGCTCATGCAGAGAGGTTTCAAATTCAAACCGTCCCCGAACGAAACTGGTGGCAGAGCCGCCGGGAATATTATGCTTTTCCACCAACAGGGTCTTCAGCCCGTTCTTCGCGGTAAAAGCCGCGGTCGCAAGACCGCCGTTCCCGGCGCCAATAACAATTACATCGTATTGATTTGGCATTATCGGGTTCCTCCTTTCAAGGGTTTTTGTTTTTTCATATCACTTTTATCATAAAACCGTTGTCTTATATTGTCAAGGAAAATAGTGACCGGGAGGTGACGTGACAGGGGGACGTACCTGTTGTCACACATTGCGCACAATGTGACAACAGGTACGTCCCAATGCAATTAAGTTAAGGCTGATCCCACTATAACCTCCAATTTTCGTGT
>CAMNFR010000057.1 GCA_946537305.1 uncultured Lachnospiraceae bacterium
CCGATAGCAACAGTGCTCATTTTTCAGTCTTACTGTTTTATGAACACTGCGCTAACGCAGGCGCTTTTGTTTACAGTCCCAGCTGCTTTCTGCGGGCTTCCTCCCGCTGGCGGCAGACCTCTGCCCAGCTGGGGGATTGTTTGATCAGATCGGGCAGTTCACGCATGGCGGCGGGGATATCGATCCCCTGCGGACATACGGCGGAGCAGGCGCCGCAGCCGATGCAGGCGTCCGGCTGTTTTTCCGGCGGAATGGCGTCGAACTGCATGGCGATGACCATGTTGGAGCCGGAATATTTCAGATCGTTATAGGCATGAATCAGCATGGGGATGTCCAGCCCCATGGGACATCCGTCGCAGCAGTAGCGGCAGCGGGTGCAGGGGAGGGCGTCCTTCATTTCCTCGGCCAGCACCTCCAGCAGTGCGGATTCCTCCGCGGTCTGCGGGGCGCCTTCGGAGAAGGTGCGGACATTTTCCTCCAGCTGCGGCAGCGTGGACATGCCGGAGAGGACGACCTTCACGTTCGGCAGGTTCTGCAGATAGCGGAAGGACCAGGCGGCCATTCCCTCATCCGGCCGGAGCGCGCGAAGCTTGGCTTCGATATCCTCGGGGAGAGATGCCAGCTTTCCGCCGCGAAGCGGCTCCATGATGATCAGCGGCAGGCCTCTCTTTTCCAACATTTCATATTTTACATTTCCCTGCTGCAGGGACCAGTCCATGTAATTGAGCTGGATCTGGCAGAATTCCATGGCGTCTCCGGCAAAATCAAGAAAACGCTCCAGGTTCTCCGGTCTGGCGTGGGTGGAAAGGCCCAGGTGGCGGATCTTTCCGAGGCGCTTCTGCTCCTTCAGGAAGCCCAGGATATCCCAGCGGGGATCCATATAGGTGTCGATGGAGTTCTCATAGACATTGTGCAGCAGATAATAATCAAAATAATCTGTTCCGCAGCGGTCCAGCTGCTCCTGGAAGATGGCCGCTGTATCGTAGGAGTCCGCGATCACATGGCCCGGGAATTTGTTGGCCAGATAATAGCTCTCCCGGGGATATTTTTTCAGGGCATCACGCAGGGCTGTCTCACTGAAGCCGGAGTGATAGACATAGGCGGTGTCAAAATAATTGACACCGTGCGACATGCAATAGTCCACCATTTCCTGCACGGCCGCCTGATCAACGGCTCCGTCCGCAGTCTGCGGCAGACGCATGGCGCCGAAGCCCAGGCGGGACACTTCATTGCCCAGCAGATCGTTCATTTTCATGGGTGTTTGCTCCTTTCTGGAGATGAGATGTGGTGAATCAATTAATTATACCACGTATGTTGAATTATGTGTACGTCTTTGGTAAAATAGAGATACATATTTTTCGGAAAAGGAGACCGATATGTATATTCTGCATGTGACCTACGAGGTAAAAGAAGGAAAGTGCGAGGCTTTCTTGAAGGAACTGGCAGCCCTCGGCGTGGCGGAAAAGAGCCTGGCAGAGGATGGATGCGTGGATTATACCTATTATCTGCCGGTCGCCGGCGGGAATACGCTGTTCCTGTCGGAGGTGTGGGAGAGCCGGGAGGCCCAGGCAGCCCACACGAAGACCGCCCATTTTCAGGCGCTGGCAGGAATTAAAGACCTGTACGTAGAAAAAACGGCCATCGTCCGTTTTGACAAAGCCGTTCTTTCAGACTAAGCAACCGTGTGCATAAGAAGATAGAAGATTACAGAGGCAGGAACTGCGGCTGCCGCTCCCGGAAAACCGCATAGTAACGAAATCCGAGGGACTTCAGAAAGTCTGCGGCTTCCTGAAAGTGCTGCCCCAGGCGGTCCGGCGTATGCGCGTCAGATCCGATGGTAAGCAGCTCTCCGCCGAGTTCTCTGTATCGTTTCCACACCGCCGGCATGGGGTGGGCATATCCAAGGCCCGCCGCATAGCCGGCGGTGTTGATTTCTATGCCCTTTCCCTTACGGATCACGACTTTCAGGATTTCCTCCAGTACATCTCCGTACCGCTCCCAGGTATAATCCCGGTTCCTGTGGGGGCCGTAGCGTACCACGTAATCCAGGTGCCCGGCGATATCCCAGCAGTCGTAGCGGGTGAGATTTTCCAGTTCCTCCTCAAAGTAGGTCCGATAGGCCTGCTCCTCTGTACACCCCTGCATCAGCTTTTCAGTATAATAGGGATCAATGCCGCGGGTCACATGGGTGGAGCCGATGACAAGATCAAACGGATAGCGGCTGACCGTTTCCTCCGGCGGAGCGGAGAGGACGGGCTGCAGTCCCAGCTCCATGCCGATGCCGATGTCGATCTGCCCCCGGTATTTCTCCCGGAGCTCCGAAAGCTGCCGGAAGTATGCATCGAAATCCAGCAGGAAATCAAATTCATCCGGCGGAAAGTCCGGATCGTAGTGATCCGTAAAGGTCATGTGGTGCATGCCGAGGGCAATGGCCCGGCGGATCTGCTCCTCCGGCGGCGTGTCGGAATCGCTGGAAAAGGCACAGTGAAGGTGAGAGTCGGAATACATGGCAGCATCTCCTTAAAAAACGGCAGGCGGAGCGACCGCCTGCCGTTTGAAGTGATTGATATTATTTTCTGTCCTTGTAGCTTCTCTGGTTCATGACCAGGTGACGGGGCAGACCAGCAACCATCATAGGGCTGTAATGACCCTGGATCAGGGGGCTGACATAGTCCACAAATTCCTCGGTCACGCCGTCGCCGGTCGCGTTGATCCATTTTCTGGGAACGGCCTTTTCGTCGTTCGCGATGCGGTGTACATCGTATACGCCGGTCGTGCTCTGATAAGGATCATCGGACACACGGTCGATAACGACCATCACACCGGTGGAACCTTCGTCCGCGGCCTTCACGCAGGCACCGCCCACGGCAAAGGCTTCGTCAACGTCGATCTTGCTGGCCAGGTGTGCGGCGGAACGCTGCAGGGTGGAGAATTCCACGGCACGGGTCTTGCAGCCAAGCTCATGGTTGATGTGGTTGGCAAGGTAAGCGGCGGTACCGGTCATCTGAATGTGGCCGAATGCGTCTTTGGACTCGGAACCTGCGGTGAACTCACAGATATACTTACCCTCTGCCGTGCGGATACCCTCGGATACAGCTACGACAACAACATCTTTTTCCTCCAGCAGTCCACGGACCTTCTCGGTGAAGGAAGGGACATCAAAGGGGATCTCCGGCAGATAGATCAGGTCGGGACCGTCACAGTCTTCCTGATTGGCCAGGGCGGTGGAACCTACCAGCCAGCCGGCGTTGCGGCCCATGACCTCCATGATGATCACATTCTTCTTCTTGAAGGAGAAGCCCATGGCGTCACGGATAATTTCTTTGGTAGCGGTGGCGATATACTTGGCGGCGCTGCCGAAACCAGGGGTGTGGTCGGTGATGGCCAGATCGTTATCGATGGTCTTGGGGCAGCCGATGAATTTCTGACGGGCTCCGGTCAGCAGAGCATAATCAGAAAGCTTCTTGATGGTATCCATGGAATCGTTGCCGCCGATATAGATGAATACTTCAATATTCAGCTTATCCAGGATCTCAAAGATACGATCATAGATCTCTTTGTTCTCATGAATTTCCGGCAGCTTATAGCGGCAAGTGCCCAGGAAGGCGGAGGGAGTTCTCTTCAGCAACTCCAGATCCAGCTCATTCTTGATATACTCGCCCAGGTCGATATACTGCTCATCCAGCAGACCCTGGATGCCGTGACGCATACCGTAGATGGTACCGAAATCTCTTTCCATGGCAGTCTTGAAAACGCCAGCCAGACTGGCATTGATGACGGAGGTGGGACCACCGGACTGTCCGACAATAACATTGCCCTTCATACTAGTTCCTTCTTTCTTGTGATTTATAGAGGCGGAGGTCTGATACAAGTGCAGACGACCGCAAGACCTTTATCACTTTACCACAAAAGAGAAATCTTGTATAGTTTGAAAATTGACAAAATAGGCTAAGAAGATATCATTATACGAATAATATATAACATAATCTATAGAAAATAAGAATGGGATTATGAGGAATCTGTCCTCGTAATCCCATTCTGAATTAGATTTGATCAATAAAATCGTTGATGAAATGAAGGCCGGAGCCGATGCCCGCGGTCTCATAGCGGTGGCGGCAGGTATGAATAAAGCTGCCATCCTCCCGCAGCGGATTGCGGTCCTGGACCATTTCCCGGAATTCTTCCAGATACGGGGCCATATAGGAGCCGACATATCCGCCCAGAATGATGTCACAGTCGTATTGCATGCGCAGGTTGTTCACCGCAATGGCCAGGTATTTCAGGTATTCATGGAACGCGGAGGTGTAAGGCTCCTCCCCGCGGGAAACATGCGTGAAAAAGGCCGCCATGGAGCCGTCGGCCATGTCAGAGAGCAGATGCGCAGAGCAGTAGGCATTCAGGCACCCTTTCTGTCCGCAGTAGCAGGGCCGTCCGTCCGGCACCAGTGTCACATGGCCGAATTCACAGGCCTTATAGTGATCGCCCGTGTACAGGCTGCGGCCGGATACCATGGCGCCGCCCACACCGTTGCTGAGCGACAGATATACCAGTGTTCCCTCCGGTTCCATATCCCACCACTCGGCAAAACCGCCGGAGTTGCCGTCATTGAACAGTCGGAAGGGAAGAGAAAGGTGGGGGACCAGCTTGTCGTACAGATCCTTGGGGGCACCGAGCCGTCTGGCGCTGAGGATGGTCTTGCCGTCTGAGGCCACGATGGCGGTCAGACAGATGCCAAGGCCCAGGATCTTTTCCACAGGAAGCCGGCTGTCCGCAATAAAACGGTCGACCAGCTTTCCCAGTGTGGCATAGTAGAACAGATTATCCGTAAAACGATGGCGGATCCGGTTAGAAGCCAGAATATGTCCCTTCATATCAATGGCCACCAGGCTGATATGATTGGCTGTTATATCCAGCCCGAGCGCCAGCCTCGCTTCCGGATCGATGCGGAAGCCCCTCGCCTTCCGGCCGCCGGTTGACTCAAAGGTGCTGTCATCCCGAATCAGCTCCATCTCCCGCAGCGCATTCAGGTTCTGTGTGACCGTGGGCATACTTAAGCCCAGATCCTGCGCGATCCGCTGCTGAGACACCTTCTCCTGGTGATACAGATAGCGATAAATCTGATTTCGATTGCTTCGGTTTTCCCTCTGAGATGAAAACATACGGAATCTCCCCTGTTTCTTCCATAGAATAATCCAGTAAAAGAATACGAAAAAAGGCGAATGATGTCAACGACTTTTATAAAATGCTTTTGCAAAAGTAGTTAAAGGAAGACGATGGAATTGGAAAAATAAAAAAATGACAGAATTGTGAAGCAAAAAACATACATAAAGCGATTTTGCAAAAGTAATAAAAGTGAAACGGGGAGGATACTTAATAAATTTAAGTTTTGAAGAAAGAAATCCCATACGGAACCGCGGCTGGAAAAAACGCTTGCAGAAAATGGAAAGCCATTGTTATAATGCCCCATGGGTTCGGGAAGAGCACTGAGGCCCCCGAACAGAAAAAGCAAAGACCGGGACCCTTGCGGATCCCGAAAAACAAGAGATACAGGAGGTATCACAACATGTCTGTCAGAGTTGCTATCAATGGTTTTGGAAGAATCGGTCGTCTGGCTTTCCGGAAGATGTTCCGTTCCGAGGGTTACGAAGTGGTCGCGATCAACGATCTGACCTCCCCGAAGATGCTTGCTCATCTGCTGAAGTATGATTCCGTTCAGGGTCACTACGGCAAGGGCAGAAACATCGAAGCCGGTGAAGACTGCATCTACGTGGATGGCCACAAGATCACCATCTACAAGGAATCCGATGCGAAGAACCTGCCCTGGGGCGAGCTGAACATCGACGTCGTTCTGGAGTGCACTGGTTTCTACACCTCCAAGGCTAAATCCCAGGCTCATATCGACGCCGGCGCCAAGAAGGTCGTTATTTCCGCTCCGGCCGGCAATGACCTGCCTACCATCGTATTCGGCGTGAACGAAGAAACCCTGACTGCTGATGATACCATCATTTCCGCAGCTTCCTGCACCACCAACTGCCTGGCTCCCATGGCTCTGAATCTGAACAAGCTGGCTCCCATCGTGAAGGGCTTCATGACCACCATCCATGCTTACACTGGTGATCAGATGATCCTGGATGGACCGCAGAGAAAGGGCGACCTTCGCCGCTCCAGAGCTGCTGCGATCAATATCGTTCCCAACTCCACCGGCGCTGCCAAGGCCATCGGTCTGGTTATCCCCGAGCTGGCCGGCAAGCTGGACGGCGGCGCACAGCGTGTACCGGTTCCGAGCGGTTCCCTGACCGAGCTGAACGCGGTTGTTGAGGGCGAAGTCACTGTTGAGCAGATCAACGCTGCCATGAAGGCTGCCCAGAATCCTTCCTATGGCTACACCGAGGATGAGATCGTTTCTTCCGATATCATCGGTGCTACCGAGGGTTCCATCTTTGATGCCACTCAGACCAGAGTTACTCCTCTGGGCAATGGCCAGACCCTGGTAAAGGTAGTTTCCTGGTATGACAACGAGCACAGCTACACCTGCCAGATGGTCCGCACCATCAAGTACTTCAACGAAGTGACCAAATAATTGCGTGAGATTCGATGCTGCGGAAAAGCCGGAAAGGTTTTTCCGCAGCTCTTTCTTTCTTAAAAGATTGCAAGGGTCTTTAAAAGAATGCAAAGGTAATTCATTGCCAAAAGTTTTTTCGCGTGCTATACTTTTTCTTAGTATCAGGGACGGCTGCAGTACCGTCGCTGTCAAGGAAGGAGATTACAACTATGCTGAACAAAAAATCCGTGGATGATATTCAGGTCAAGGGACAGAAGGTCCTGGTGCGGTGCGATTTCAACGTTCCGCTGCAGGATGGTGTGATCACCGATGAGAACCGTCTGGTGGCAGCGCTTCCTACCATCAAAAAGTTGCTGGCCGACGGCGGCCGCGTGATCCTGTGCTCTCATCTTGGCAAGCCCAAGGGCGAACCCAAGCCGGAGCTTTCCCTGGCACCGGTCGCAAAGCGCCTGAGCGAGCTGCTGGGACAGGAAGTCATCTTTGCCGCAGATCCCGATGTGGTCGGCCCCAATGCCAAGGCTGCCGCTGAGGCCCTGAAGGACGGCGAAGTCATGCTGCTCGAGAACACCCGCTATCGCAAAGAAGAAACCAAGAACGGCGAAGAATTCAGCAAGGATCTTGCCTCTCTGGCAGATATCTTTGTAAACGATGCCTTCGGTACCGCACACCGCGCTCACTGCTCCAACGTCGGCGTAACGAAGTTCATGAAAGAAAACGCCGTGGGTTACCTGATGCAGAAAGAAATCGATTTCCTCGGCAACGCCGTAAACAACCCCGAGCGTCCCTTCGTCGCCATCCTGGGCGGCTCCAAGGTCTCCAGCAAGATCTCCGTGATCAACAACCTGCTGGATAAGGTAGATACCCTGATCATCGGCGGCGGCATGGCTTACACCTTCATGAAGGCCCAGGGCCAGGAAGTCGGAACATCCCTGCTCGAAGCAGACTACATCGAGTACTCCGCCGACATGATCAAGAAAGCCGAAGAAAAAGGCGTAAAACTGCTGATCCCGGTCGACACCGTAGTCGCCAAAGAATTCAATAACGACGCCCCTTCCCGCATCGCCGAAGGCGACATCCAGCCCGACGAAATGGGGCTGGATATCGGACCCAAGACCAGAGAGCTCTTCGCAGCTGCTGTAGCAGACGCAAAGACCGTTGTCTGGAACGGACCGATGGGCGTATTCGAAATGCCCAACTTCGCAGCCGGCACCATCGCTGTAGCCAAAGCCCTGGCCGATATCGACGCGGTCACCATCATCGGCGGCGGAGATTCCGCAGCCGCTGTCAACCAGCTCGGCTTCGGCGACAAGATGACCCACATCTCCACCGGCGGCGGCGCCTCCCTCGAATTCCTGGAAGGCAAAGAGCTGCCCGGCGTAGCAGCCGCAGACGACAAGTAAAAAACACGGCGGAAGTTTTCATGCCCGCCTGAATTTCGCACCAACCGATAACCAGAATACCAAATATCAAGAATGTAGGAGATAACAACAGCCATGTCCAGAAGAATGCTTATTGCCGGTAACTGGAAAATGAACAAGACCCCCAGTGAGACCCGCGCCTTTATCGAAGAACTGAAGCCCCTGGTGGCTGGTGCTGAAGCAGAGGTCCTCTGCTGCGTTCCCGCCATCGATATCATCCCCGCTGTAGAAGCTGCTGCCGGCAGCAACATCGTGATCGGCGCGGAGAATATGTATTATGAAGAAAAGGGCGCCTACACCGGAGAGATCGCTCCGGATATGCTGGTGGATGCCGGTGTAAAATATGTAATCCTGGGCCACTCCGAGCGCCGCGAGTACTTTGGGGAGACCAATGAAATGATCAACAAAAAGGCCCTGAAGGCCTTTGAGCATGGTCTGACACCTATCATCTGCTGCGGCGAGACACTGACCCAGCGTGAGCAGGGCATTACCCTGGACTGGATCCGTCAGCAGATCAAGATCGCTTTCCAGAACATTACGGCAGAGCAGGCGGCCACAGCCGTGATGGCCTACGAGCCGATCTGGGCCATCGGTACCGGCAAAGTGGCTACCACCGAGCAGGCACAGGAGGTCTGCGGTGCTATCCGTGCACTGATCGCAGAGATCTATGATCAGGCGACAGCCGATGCTATTCGTATTCAGTACGGCGGCAGCGTTGCTCCCAAGAATGCGGCGGAGCTGTTCGCACAGCCCGACATCGACGGCGGTCTGGTGGGCGGCGCCAGCCTGAAGCCCGACTTTGCCAAGGTCGTTTTCTATCAGTAAACAGATGAGACGGCGCTGTCCCTTGCATCGCGGATGCGGCGGACAGCGCCCTTTTATATAGGAAGGAAAAATTAACATGAGCACAACAGTACTTATGATACTGGATGGGTTTGGCTTGAACGAACGCCATGAAGGAAATGCGGTCTATCAGGCAAAGACCCCGAATATTGACGCGCTGATGCAGACCTATCCCTTTGTGAAGGGTTACGCCAGCGGACTGGCCGTGGGCCTTCCGGATGGTCAGATGGGTAATTCCGAGGTCGGACACATGAACATGGGCGCCGGGCGTGTGGTCTATCAGGAGCTGACCCGCATCAGCAAGGAGATCGACGACGGCGATTTCTTTGAAAATCCTGCCCTGCTGGCTGCCTGCCGCAACTGCAGGGAAAAAGATTCCGCTCTGCACCTGTGGGGACTGGTCTCCGACGGCGGCGTACACAGCCACAACACTCATCTGTACGGCCTGCTGGAGCTGGCCAAAAGAGAAGGCCTCTCCAAGGTGTACATCCACTGCTTCATGGACGGGCGTGACACCTCCCCCACCTCCGGCAAGGGATTTGTAGAGGAACTGGTGGAGAAGACCAAAGAGATCGGCGTGGGCCGTGTAGCCTCTGTGACCGGTAGGTTCTATGCCATGGACCGTGATAACCGCTGGCAGCGGGTGGAGCGCGCCTATAAGGCACTGACAGAGGGTGTGGGAAATCACTGCACCTGCCCGGTGGAGGGGATTCAGGCGTCCTATGATGCCGAGGTTACCGATGAATTTATTGAACCCATCGTCGTGACCGAGGCGGACGGTACACCGGTAGCCACGGTAAAGGAAGGGGACTCCGTGATCTTCTTCAATTTCCGTCCTGATCGCGCGCGTGAGATCACCCGGGCCTTCCTGGATGATGATTTTGCCGGCTTTGAGAGAGAGCAGATCAAAGATCTTACTTACATCTGCTTTACGGATTACGATCCTACCATCCCGCACTACGAGGTGGCCTTCCATAAGCAGCACCTGAACAATACCTTTGGGGAATATCTGGCCTCTCTGGGCAAGAAGCAGCTGCGTTTGGCCGAGACCGAAAAATATGCGCATGTCACCTTCTTCTTTAACGGTGGCGTGGAGCCGCCCAACCCCGGGGAGGACCGTATCCTGGTTCCGTCTCCCAAGGTGGCTACCTACGACCTGCAGCCCGAGATGAGCGCACCGGAGGTTTGCGACAATCTGGTAAAAGCTATTCGCGAGGATAAGTATGATGTCATCATCATCAACTTTGCCAATACCGATATGGTCGGTCACACGGGCGTCATGGCGGCTGCCATCAAGGCCTGTGAGACTGTGGATACCTGTGTGGGCCGCACGGTAGAGGCACTGAAGGAGACCGGCAGCCAGATGTTCCTGTGCGCCGATCACGGAAACTCCGAGCAACTGATCGATTACGAGACCGGTGAACCCTTTACCGCACATACCACCAATCCCGTGCCGTTCATTCTGATCAATGCGGATCCTAAGTATAAACTTCAGGAAGGCGGCCGACTTTGTGATATCGTTCCCACCCTGCTGGAACTGATGGGGCTGCCTCAGCCTAAGGAAATGACCGGTCACTCACTGCTGGCAGAATAAAGGGACATAGTTCGAAAATCTTGCGGAAAATGAATGTGATGCATTGCAACGCTTCGGGTTTTATGATAAAATCCGAAGCGTACTTATATTATTTTCCGTTTTTTTGAGCTTATCTAAACAGTCATATGGAGATAAGCGGGAAAAAGATCCGTACTACGAGGAAAGGATTTACAAGCATATGAAGAAATTACTCGCCTGGATCATGTTCGCAGTCATGACTGCGACCCTGTTTGCCCCCGGTGCGTGTCCGGTGCAGGCCGCCGGCAACGTAAAAGCCAATGTCAGTTACAAAAAAGCTCCTTCCATTAAAAAAGGAGAAAGAACGGTCACCATTAAAAAACAGAAAAAAGAGAGCTATGTCGTATTTAAGGCTTCCAAAAAAGGGAAATATGTATTTACCTTTTCTGCGCTGCAGGGTAATACTCAAAAAACGCGGGACACGGCAAATCTTCTTGTTACCTCCTGCAGTGAAAAAAAGAACAGCAAAGGGAAGAAGGTGCTGTTCTACAAGTTGGGGAAGTCCTCCGGGAAAAAACTGAATCATTTTTATCTTACGACACAGAAACAGTATGCGTCCGGGAAATTGGCCAAACGATTTACCGCAAGCCGGACCGTGACGTACAGTATGAAGAAGGGTGAGAAGCTCTATCTGGAATTCTACGGTGTTCCGGGCAATATTTCACTGAAGATCAATGTAAAGAAAAAATAGAACGGGTCATTATACAGAAGCAAAAACAAAAGCACCTGCGGCATGCGATTTCACGGGAATGAGGCTGTCGCAGGGCTTATTTTTATACGTGTTTATGTATATAAAAATATATTAAATGTATTATTTATCTATATTTATTCTGTCAAGTGAAAACAGATTAAGAATAAAAGTAATATGCACAGACAAATGAAAAATAATTAACTTTTTTCGAGGCATAGAATGTTGACATTGGGTGCCTGCTGATTTATAATCTAGGCATATTACAGCGGCCTGCGTAAGAACGCAGCCCTGATATAAGGAGGATGATTCCAATGGCAAAGATTCAGATGACCACTCCGTTGGTCGAGATGGATGGCGATGAGATGACCAGAGTTCTGTGGCAGGTCATTAAAGATGAACTGCTGCTGCCTTTCGTAGATCTGAAGACCGAGTATTATGACCTGGGTCTGGAGAAGAGAGAGGAAACCAAGGATCAGATCACCGTTGATTCCGCGAAAGCTGCTCTGAAGTATGGCGTAGCCGTAAAGTGCGCAACCATCACTCCGAATGCTGCCCGCGTGAAAGAGTACAACCTGTCTGAAATGTGGAAGAGCCCGAACGGCACCATCCGTTCCATCATGGACGGTACTGTGTTCCGTGCTCCCATCCTGGTAAAAGGCATCGAGCCCTACGTAAAGAACTGGACCAAGCCCATCACGATTGCCCGTCACGCTTATGGCGATGTTTACAAGGGCGTTGAGATCAAGTGCTTCTCCAAGGGAACTGCCAAGCTGGTCTTCACCGCTGAGGACGGCACCGTTTCCGAGGAGACCATCATGGAGTTCACCGAGCCTGAGGGTGGCGTGATCCAGGGTATGCACAATCGTTGCAACTCCATCCGCTCCTTTGCCAGAAGCTGCATGAACTATGCTCTGGATACCAAGCAGGATCTGTGGTTCGCTACCAAGGATACCATCTCCAAGAAGTATGACCACACCTTCAAGGATATCTTTGCTGAGGTTTATGAGACCGAGTACAAAGAGAGATTTGAAGCTGCCGGCATCACCTACTTCTACACCCTGATCGATGATATCGTTGCCCGCGTTATCCGTTCTGAAGGCGGCTACATCTGGGCCTGCAAGAACTATGATGGCGACGTGATGTCCGATATGCTGGCGACCGCTTTCGGTTCCCTGGCTATGATGACCTCCGTGCTGGTGAACCCCGACGGCAAGTATGAGTACGAAGCTGCTCATGGTACCGTGCAGAGACATTACTATCAGCACCTGGAAGGCAAAGAGACTTCCACCAACTCCGTAGCTACCATCTTTGCATGGACCGGCGCTCTGAACAAGAGAGGCGAGCTGGACAACCTGCCTGAACTGCAGAAGTTCGCCAAGGCTCTGGAGAAGGCTACCATCGATACCATCGAGGATGGCTACATGACCAAAGACCTTGCTCTGATCACCACCATGCCGAAGGAGCAGGTACATAAAGTGAATTCCGTAGAATTCATTAAGCAGATCCGTTCCAGACTGGAGAAGCTGCTGTAATCATTGCATCAAGCACTGCCCCCGGTTTCGGCCGGGGGCTGTTTTGCGAAGGGGTGCATTCCGAATCGCAAAATTTCGCTGCTTTTTAAAAAGCGCGGTATTTATAAAAAAGATTGCAAATCATGCAAGGAGGATTTCTCATGGAAGTGACAAGCACGGCTATGGCCGGAACACTGGAATCCAGTGACTGCCAGGTTACCGTAGAGCCCGGCACTGGAATCGATCTTTCCATCGAAAGCAGTGTCATTAACCAGTATGGCAAAGCCATCAAGAAGACCATTCTGGAGACCCTGGATCGTCTGGAAGTCAAGGACGCCAAGGTTACGGTAGTAGACAAGGGTGCCCTGGACTGCACACTGAAGGCCAGAGTAGAAGGTGCGGTGTTCCGCGCATCCGGTTACAGCGAGGACGAGATCTGTGCCGGTAAAAAATTACCGTGGGGAGGTGCCATTCAGTAATGAATCCGAA
>CAMNFR010000058.1 GCA_946537305.1 uncultured Lachnospiraceae bacterium
CCACCTACTCCACCGCGGATACCATCCGTCCCGCACTGCAGCTGGTAAAGACCAAACCCGGCGCACATCTGGTATCTTCCTGCTTCATCCTGACCCGTGAGACCGGCGATGAGAACCTGCGCACCATCTGCATGGGCGACTGCGCCGTGAACATCGATTATCAGGACAGCGTAGATAAAGAAGGCAATGTGACCTACAGCGGCGCTCAGAAACTGGCTGAGGTCGTGACCGAGTCCGCCAAGTGCGCGCAGATCTTCGGCATCGATCCCAAGGTTGCCGTGCTGAGCTTCTCCACCAAGGGCTCCGGTAAGGGCGGCACGGTTGCACTGTCTCAGGAAGCTACCAAGATCGCCAAGGAACTGAACCCCGATCTGGCTATCGACGGCGAGATGCAGTTCGACGCTGCGGTATCCCCGACAGTCGGACAGCTGAAGTTCCCGGGCTCCCCGGTGGCCGGCTATGCCAACACCTTCATCTTCCCCTGCATCGAGGCAGGTAATATCGGCTACAAGATCGCACAGCGTCTGGGCGGCTATGCGGCCTACGGCCCCATCCTTCTGGGCCTGAACGCGCCCATCAACGATCTGTCCCGCGGCTGCGATGCGGAAGAGGTCTACAAGATGGCGATCATCACTGCGGCTCTCGGCTAAATATATTCAAGACTCGTAAGCGTTTTATCCTGGCCGGAGTCTTCTCCGGTCAAGATAAAAAAGACTCGCACTTTTTTCTAGTTTATGCTATACTAATCCAAGCTATACCCTGTTGTATAGCTTGGATTTCTTTTTTTGTGAGGTACGGGACTTTGATCAATAAAGAAAAAGTGGTCCTGATGACCAAAACGGCCATGGCCGCCAAAAAAAATGAGCGGGAAAACTTCCCGGCCACGGATTATTTTCCGGAAGATTACGTGGGATTTCAGGTGATCAAGGGCGTGCTGGGCGTTACGCTGCTGTACGTGCTGATCCTGGCAGGATGGGGGCTGTATACGGCGGACGTCTGGATGACGGCGTATTCCTTCGCCGAGCTGCTGGACCTGGCAAAGCGCCTGATCCTGCTATACGCGGTGGTCGCTGCCCTTTCGGCCATTATTCTGCTGCTGGTCTATTCCTTGCGGTACTACCAGGCTAGGACATCCATCAAAGAACAGGAATATAATCTGCACAAGCTCTGCCGTTTGTATGACGAAGAGGAAGGACGGAAAGGATAAGCTTTATGGAAACGATTCTGGACCTGCAGCAGCGCTGCAAAACCTGGTTTGCGAATTATGAAATATATCTGCTCCCGCTGATCAAATTCATCACCATGATGGCGGTGCTTCTGACCATGAACTGGCATCTGGGCTACCGGCTGGCGCTGATGCGCTGGGTGGTGGTGATCCTGGCGTCGCTGGTCTGCTCCCTGCTGCCCTGGAGCGGCATGACGGCCATAGCTGCGCTGTATCTGCTGGGCCACGTGTCCGCCCTATCCTGGGAGGCCGGCGTGGTGCTGGCGGCGGTCATGTTCGCGGCGGTCCTGGCGCAGTATCTGTTCCTGCCCAGGTACAGTATTCTGATCGTGCTGACGGTGCTGGCCTTTTATTTCAGGATTCCTTATCTGGTGCCTCTTCTGGCCGGTCTTTTCGGCAGCGGGCTGACCTTCCTGCCGGTGGGTATCGGCGTAGTGATCTATTATGTGTGCGCGGGACTGGAAAAGAACGCCATGCTGCTGTTGGATCCCTCCCGAAGCATTCCGGATTCCTTCCTGACGGTGCTGGATATCTTCCGTTCAGGCCGGATCATCATTGTGGCAGTCGCGGCTTTCTGTCTGTGCGCCCTGGCTGTGTATGCCATCAGCCGTCTTTCCGCGGACTATGCGAGATATATTTCCGTAGCGGTCGGCGCAGTCCTGATGCTGGTGATCTATCTGTTGGGAGATGCGGTGGTGGATGTGCCCATCAATTACGGCGCCCTGATCCTGGGGACGGTGGTGAGCACGCTGCTGGCCTTTCTGGCGGTGTTCTGGTTCGGCGGGCTTGACTACTCGCGGCCGGAATATCTGCAGTATGAAGACGATGAATATGTTTATTATGTCAAAGCGGTCCCCAAGATGGTGGTAGAGACGCCGCAGCGGAAGGTGCAGGCCATCAACCCGAAGCGCGTCCGTGAAGAGGAACCGATGACAGAATAGATTTGGAGATAAGGCATGGATACATTTTCCGGCTTCTTAAGTATAATAGGCTCCATTGAACTGCCCCAGATCGGCGTGGCGGACATTGTGCAGATCGCCATTCTGGCGGTGGTGCTTTACTATGTCCTGGTCTTGGTCCGAAATACGCGGACCTGGTTCCTGATCCGGGGCATTATTGTGATTCTGGTGTTTTATGCCGTGGCGGTGGTGTTCGAACTGAACACGATCCTCTTTATCGTAAGGCACGGCCTCAGTGTACTGGTGATGGCCATGGTCATCGTGTTCCAGCCGGAGCTGCGAAAGGCGTTGGAACAGCTGGGACAGCGGAACATGATCTTCAACGTGCTTGCCGGTCCCGGCAGCCGGGACGATGCCTTTGACCAGCGGACGGTGGAGGAACTGGTGCGGGCCTCCTTTGCCCTGGGCCGTACCCGCACAGGCGCCCTGATCGTTATTGAGCAGACGGTGCCGCTGCTGGAGTACATAGAGACCGGCATTGAGGTGGACGCCAAGCTGACCAGCCAGCTGCTGATCAATATTTTTGAACATAACACCCCGCTGCACGACGGCGCGGTGATCGTGCGGGGGGACCGGGTGGTCTCCGCGACCTGCTATCTGCCGCTTTCCGGCAACCAGGAAATTCCCAAGGAACTGGGGACGAGGCACCGGGCGGCCATGGGCGTGAGTGAGACCACGGACAGTGTGACGATCATTGTTTCCGAGGAGACAGGCAAGGTGTCCGTGGCAGAACGCGGTGAGATCCGTCGGGATCTGACACGGGACGAGCTGCGCGAGCGTCTGGATGCGCTCCGCACTTCGGAGGATGTTCAGGGTAACACGCTGAAGTTCTGGAAAGGATGGCAGAAGAATGAAAGCAAGGATTCTGAATAATTTTTCGCTGAAGCTGCTGTCCGTAGCCGTAGCGATCGTGATTTGGTTGATCATCGTCAATTACGACAATCCGAATACCACACGGACGATTTCCGGCATTCCCGTGGAGCTGAAGGGCGTGGAGACCCTGCAGGAAAACAACCAGACCTATACCATTGTGGGCTCTGATACCGCCACCGTGCGCGTTCGGTGCCCACGAAAGCTGGCGCAGAGCCTGCGGTATACCGATTTTGTGGCCACGGCTGATTTCAGCCAGATGTACTCGCAGACCAACCGGGTGCCGGTGACGGTCACCTGCAGCAATCCTCAGGTGACCAATGACCAGATCACACTGGTCACGCAGAGCCTGGAGGTGGTCTTTGAGGATATTAACACCCGTCAGATGGATGTGGTGGTAAAGACCGTCGGAGAGCCTGCGGAGGGATATCAGGTAGGAGAGTTGACGCCCTCCCCGGCGATCGTGACCCTGACGGCCCCGCAGTCCCTGCTGGACCAGATCGGAAGCGTGGGCGTGACGGTGGATGTGACCTCGGTTTCCCAGAGCTTCTCCCAGATCGAAGCGCTTGAATTCTATAATGCGGGCGGCAATCTGATCGATAACGCGAGCCTGGTGAACCTGACGGTCAGCTATTCGGATATTAATGTAGTGGTAGAGATCTTAAATATCAAGAACGTAAGCATCGATTCCACCGTGACCGGGCAGGAGGCAGTGGCGCGCGGCTACCGCTTCTCCGGCATACAGATGACGCCGGCCACGGTGAAGATCTCCGGGCGGCGCAGCGTACTGGCGGATGTGACGACCCTGGCTCTGCCGGAGGGAGAACTGGATGTGTCCGGTGCTTCCGCTACTATTGAAAAGACCTATCAGCTGAGTGATCTGGTGCTGCCGGACGGCGTGAGCCTGGTGGATTCTCCGGAGACGGAGCTGAAGGTAAGCCTGGTCATTGAGAAGATGGGACAGAAGACCTTTGACCTGGATCTGTCCCGGCTGTCGCTGACCGGCCTGGATGAGGACCTGGAGGTGGCTGATGAAAGCGCAGTTGCCTCTGTGACGGTGGAAGGACTGGATTCGGATCTGGAGGCCCTGGACATCAGTGAGATCAGCGGCCGTGTGGTGCTGACAGGATTGGAGGCCGGCACACACAGTCTTGCCGTGGATGTCGTTGTACCCACAGGATTTTCCGTGGTGGGCGAGCCGAAGATCCGCCTGCAGCTGAGAGAAAAGACGAAGGCTGCCGATACAGAAGAGACCGCGGAGAACAATTCCGGCGGACTGTCGCCTACGGCAGACTCCGGGGAAGAATAACAACGAACAGGAGGGGATCTTCCCCTCCTGTGTGATTCGTAAACGGAAGGATCAGCATGGAAAAGATGCGTTTTATCGCGCCCTGCCATTTTGGACTGGAGGCAGTGTGCAAAAGAGAACTGACGGACCTGGGCTATGAAATAGAACGGGTGGAAGACGGCCGGGTGATCTTTACCGGGGCGCCGGAAGCGGCCTGCCGGGCCAATATGTTCCTGCGGACGGCGGAGCGCGTGCTTTTGCTGGTGGGGGAATTTACGGCGGTCACCTTTGATGAGCTTTTTGAGGCGACGCGCGCCATACCGTGGGAGGCGTATATTCCGGCCGACGGACGCTTTTGGGTAAAGAAGGCCTCCTCCATTAAGAGCCGTCTCTTCAGTCCGTCGGACATTCAGTCCATCATGAAAAAGGCCATGGTGGAGCGGCTGAAGCAGGCCTATCACATCAGCTGGTTCCCGGAGAACGGGGCGGAATATCCGCTGCGGGTCTTTCTGTATAAGGATCAGGTGACGGTGGGGCTGGATACCTCCGGGGATTCGCTGCACAAGCGGGGCTACCGTCAGCTGACGGCCAAGGCGCCCATCACGGAGACGCTGGCGGCGGCACTGCTGATGCTGACGCCCTGGCGGGCGGACCGCATTTTGGTGGATCCTTTCTGCGGCAGCGGCACCTTCCCCATAGAGGCTGCCATGATGGCGGCGAACATTGCGCCTGGCATGAACCGGAGCTTTACGGCGGAGGCCTGGAGCGGCCTGTTCCCTAAGAAGCTGTGGTACGCGGCGGCGGACGAGGCCGCCGATCTGGTGCGGGAAGATGTGGAGACAGACATCCAGGGCTATGACATTGACGGGGAGATCGTGAAGGCGGCCAGACAGAATGCCAGAGAGGCGGGGGTGGACCACATGATCCATTTCCAGCAGCGGCCGGTGAGCGAGCTGAGCCACCCGAAGAAGTACGGCTTCCTGATCATGAATCCGCCCTACGGAGAGCGCATCGAGGACAAGGAGAATCTGCCGGAACTGTACCGCACCATCGGGGAGCGTTTTGCCGCGCTGGATTCCTGGTCCTGCTATATGATCACTTCCTACGAGGATGCCGAGCGGTATTTCGGCCGGAAGGCGGATAAGAACCGCAAGATCTACAACGGTATGATGAAGACCTACTTTTACCAGTTCCTGGGGCCGCGGCCTCCGAAGAGACGGGAAGGAGAAAGAAATTGAGCACAAGGATCGTATTTGCTACCGGAAACGCCGGGAAAATGCGGGAGATCCGGGAGATCCTGGAGGATCTGGGCGTCCCGGTGATCTCCATGAAGGAGGCCGGGATCAGCACGGATATCGTGGAGGATGGAAAGACCTTTGCGGAAAATGCCCTGATCAAGGCCCGCGCTGTGCACGAGCTCTGCGGAGACATTGTGCTGGCGGATGACTCCGGTCTGGAGGTGGACGCCATGGATAAGGCGCCAGGCATCTATTCCGCCCGTTGGATGGGGGAGGAGACCCCTTACGAGGTGAAGAACCAGTCGATCATCGACAATCTGAAGGGCCTTTCCGGGGCGGAGCGCAGCGCGCGCTTTGTGTGTGCCGTGGCGGCGGTGTTCCCGGATGGGCAGGAAGCGCAGACATTGGGCGTTATCGAGGGGCAGATCGCACATCAGGCCGCCGGAGCGGGCGGCTTTGGGTATGATCCTATCTTTTACCTGCCGGAGCGCGGCATGACCACCGCAGAGATTACCGAAGAAGAAAAGAATGCCATCAGTCACCGGGGCCAGGCGCTCACGGCGATGAAGCCCATCCTGAAAGAATGGCTGGAGAAGCGTGTATGAAAATTCTGTTGATCAGTGATACCCATGGAAAGACAGCCGGTCTGCGCCGGCTTCTTTCGCGTATGAAACCAGCGCCGGACATGATCCTTCATATGGGAGATGTGGAGGGAGATGAGGACGAGATCCGCAGTATGGCCGGCTGCCCCGTGGAATTTGTCCGGGGAAACTGCGATCCATTCAGCCGCAATCCCGTTTTTCAGGTGATCCGGCTGCAGGGACATACCATCTTTATGACACACGGCCATCGCTACGGCGTAAAGCACAATCTGGAGGAACTGATCGCCGCGGCCCGGGCGGAGAACGCGGATATCGTTCTGTTCGGGCACACGCACATCCAGGAGACCTTTACGGCGGAGGGCATGACCTTTGTGAATCCCGGCAGTCTGACCTATCCGCATGACGGCACCGGGAACTACGGCTTCGCGCTGCTGGAGATCGATCAGAATCAGCAGTGCCATGTTTCGCTGGGGAGGCTGCAGTAATGGCAGAGGAGAGAGTGGTACGCCGGGGCGGCTATATCGGCTGCCCGCCGGAACGTTTTCTGCGCTACCGGAACTGGCGCAATACGGATGACACCTGCGGCGCCTGGGCCGCGGCGGTCATGCTGGCGTACTATCAGGATTATATATCGCCGGAGGTGGTCCGTTCCGAGATCCGGACACCGGGGCTCCCGGAGGACGGAAAACTGGCGGAAGCCCTGCGATGGGCGATGAACGGGGCCAAAAGGACCATCCCGCCGGGCGTGCGGCGGGGTGTGCAGCGGGCACTGGAAGCCCTGGGCCGCGTTGAACCGGCAGGAAACCGGCATGTGCCGTATGAGGCGGCCATGTGGATGGGCTTCTGCGGCAGGCGCATCGAAAGAGAACTGCGCGCGGGCCGGCCCTGCTGCCTGGGGATGCTCCGCATGACAGGCAGCACCTACGGCAACCACTGGGTCACCGCCTACGGGTTCGAAGATACGCCGGAAGGGCGCGTGTACATCTGCCACGACAACTGGGGCAATACGCAGGCGCGCATCCCCGCCCGCTGGATCAACAGCATGGTATATCTGAAGAAACCGTGACAAGGGGACGCACCTGCTGGAGACAGGGGACGGACCTGTGTCTCCCCTCGGGGCGACACAGGTCCGTCCCCTGTCTCCAGCAGGTGCGTCCCCTTGTCACGGTTTTTTATTCGATGGTATCGATCAGTTCCAGTGTGTGTTCTTTGTTCATCTTCTTGCAGAGGGCTACGAAGGTGTCCAGAGGTACGTTCTGGATCTGCTTGTTCACGCCGCGGATGTTGATGGAGACGGTGCGCTCCTCGGCTTCGCGGTCGCCCAGCACGATGATGTAGGGATCTTTATAGACCTTGTAGGCCTTGATCTTTTTCTGCATGTTCTGGTCGCTGTAGTCCACCTCGTAGCGGACGCCGGCATCCCGCAAGATCTGCGCAACTTCCTTCGCATACTCGTTGTGAGTGGTGCGGATGGGAACGATGCCCACCTGTACGGGGGAGAGCCAGAACGGGAAGGAGCCCTTAAAGTTTTCAATCAGGATGCCGATGAAGCGCTCAAAGGAGCCGAAGATGGCGCGGTGGATCATCACCGGGCGCTTCTTTTCGCCGTCCTTGTCCACATAGGTCAGGTCAAAATTCAGCGGGAGCTGGAAGTCCAGCTGGATGGTGCCCATCTGCCATTCTCTGCCCAGGCAGTCTTTCATCTGCAGGTCGATCTTGGGACCGTAGAAGGCGCCGTCGCCCTCGTTGATCTCGTAGTTGCCCTCGCCGTACTGCTTGTCCAGGATGGACTTTAACGAGGCCTCTGCCTTGTCCCACAGCTCCGGCGCGCCCATAAAGTCATCCGGGCGGGTAGAAAGTTCCGGACGATAGGTCAGACCGAAGGTGCTGTACAGCTTGTCCACGACCTCCATGATGCCGCGGATCTCATCCTCGATCTGGTCTTCAGTCAGGAAGGTGTGATCATCATCCTGATGGAAGAGCTGCACGCGGAAGAGGCCGTTAAGCTCACCGGATTTTTCTCTGCGATGCACCGGGCTGGTCTCGCTGTAGCGGATGGGCAGTTCTTTGTAGGAGTGGCCCGCACGGCGGTATACGTTGATGGCGTTGGGGCAGTTCATGGGCTTCACCGCGTAGGTGTTGTTCTCATCGATGGGGATGATGAACATGTTGTCCTGATAGTGGCCCCAGTGACCGGAGGTCTCCCACAGCACCTTGCTGTTGATCATAGGTGCGGAGATTTCCTGATAACCGTAGTCTTCATGGACCTCGCGCCAGAAGTTCTGCAGGGCGTTGTACATCTTCCAGCCGCGGGGCAGCCAGTAGGGCATGCCGGGCGCCGTCTCATCGAACATGAACAGCTCCAGCTGCGGTCCCAGCTTCTTGTGGTCGCGCTCCATGGCTTCCTTCAGCCAGGCCAGGTGCTCCTTCAGGCCCTGCTTGTCCGGGAAGGCGAACAGGTAGATGCGCTGCAGGCTGTCGCGCTTTTCATCGCCGCGCCAGTAGGCGCCGGATGCGGATTTGATCTGGAAAGCTGCGCTCATCAGCTGCTGGGAATTTTCCACGTGAGGGCCGCGGCACAGATCCATAAAGTCATCGCCGGTGTAGTAGACCGTCAGGCGCTCGTCCTCCGGCAGATCCTGGATCAGCTCGGTCTTAAACTTCTGGTCTTTGAAAAGCTCCAGGGCTTCCGCACGGGAGAGCTCTTTCACGGTCCAGTCCTCTCTGCGCTTGATGATTTCGCGCATTTTGTTTTCGATGGTCTTGAAATCCGCTTCGGTGACGGTGCGGGGCAGCAGAAAATCATAATAACATCCGTCCGCGATCTGCGGGCCGATGGCATACTGTACATTTTCCTTGCCGAAGATCTCGATCACCGCCTTGGCCAGGATATGAGCCAGGGAATGCCGGTAAACGGCCAAAAATTCTTCTCTTTCCATAGTAAACCTCCTGAATGATAATAAAAAGGCGTCCTTCTGCCGAAACAAAAGGACGCCGGATAGCGCGGTTCCACCTTTATTGCCATCCTGACGGATGACCGCTTTGTGAGATGATAACGGAATCACCGGGCCGGATTGGGGCCTCTCGGGGGTGGTCTTCGGATCATCGGCGTGCCGGATGCTTTCAGCGCCGGCCGCGGCCGGGCATCCTTCTCTGTGGGCAGGCGTGATGTCTTACTGTCCCCTTCAACGATTTATGTATGAAGTTGTTTTGATCGGCTTTATGGGCCGATTTTCCGTTATTATAGGCCAGGGGAAAAGATTTGTAAAGAGTTTTTTCAAAAAAACTTGCAACCGGCCTCAGGATTTGGTATGATAATGTGTCGTATAAGCCCCCGGCGGGGTACCTGAAAAAGGAGTGCTGATTCATGCTTGAATTTGAAAAACCCGAAATTCGTATTACTGATATCGCTGAAGATGAGACCTATACCAGAGTGGTCGTAGAACCGCTCTCCCGCGGATACGGCACCACCGTCGGGAATGCCCTGAAGCGTCTGATGATCAGTTCGCTCCCCGGCGTTGCGGTGCGCAAGATCAAGATCACCGGCATGGACTGGGAGAACACACGTCTTCCGGGAATCGCAGAGGATCTGCAGGATATCGTTCTGAACATCAAGAGCCTGGCGTTCCGCGATCTGGCGGAAGAGGGCCGGGACTATAAGGCCCGCCTGCACATGGGCGGCGAAGGCACCGTGACGGCTGCAGAGCTGGATCTTTGCGGCGCGGAAGAGGATCTGGAAGTGGTGGACCCGGATGTGGTCATCGCCACCATCACGGATCCGGAGGCGGTCTTTGATGCAGAATTTATTCTGGAGACCGGCCGCGGATATGTAGGCGCAGATCCCGGCGAGACCGACGAAAACGGCTATCTGGTCATCGATGCCATCTACTCCCCGGTGGAGCGCGTGGACCTGACCATTGAAAACACCCGTGTCGGAAAGATGACAGACTTTGACCGCCTGATCCTGGAGGTCTACACCCGCGGGAACATTGCCCCGCAGGATGCCATCAGCACGGCCGCCCGTATTATGAGCGATCATCTGATGCTCTTCACCACGCTGACCGAGATCCGCCAGACGGATGATCCTATCTTCGGCGGCGAGGTGCAGGAAGAGAGCGAAGACTTCCGCGACAAGACCATCGACGAGCTGGAACTTTCCGTGCGTTCCTACAACTGCCTGAAGCGCGCCGGCATCAGCACCATCGGTGAGCTGTGCGACCGCTCCGAGGATGACATGAAGAAGATCCGCAACCTGGGCAAAAAGTCCCTGGAAGAGATCCTGCAGAAGATCAAAGAACTGGGCCTGACCCTGAGATACGAAAGCATGATCGAAGGTTAAGATCTCACAGAAAAAACGTAAAAAAAACCCGCGGCACGCGCCGCGGGTTTTTTTTATGGACCGGGGGACGGTGGTGCGTCCCACCTGTTTTTATCTTACTGCTGGTTCTTCTTTTCTTCTCTCTGCAGCTTCTTCATGGCGCGCACCTTCAGGGGCAGGCCGAACAGGTTGATGAAACCGTCCGCATCGTGGTGATCATACAGATCGCCGGTGGTGAAGGAAGCCAGGGACTCATCGTACAGCGCATAGGCGGAGGTGGTGCCGGCCTTGATGATGTTGCCCTTGTACAGCTTAAAGCGGACCTCACCGGTCACATCCTTCTGGCTGGTCTCAATAAAGGCCTGGATGGACTCACGCAGAGGGGTGAACCACTTGCCTTCGTACACCAGCTGTGCCAGACGGTTGGACATATCCTTCTTGGCATCCATCAGAGCGCGGTCTAAGACCAGCTCCTCCAGCTGCTGATGAGCTTCCATCAGGATGGTGCCGCCGGGAGTCTCGTACACGCCGTGGGACTTCATGCCGACCACGCGGTTTTCCACGATGTCAACAATACCGATGCCGTGCTTGCCGCCCAGGGCGTTCAGCTCGGTGATGATCTCCGAAACCTTCATGGCCTTGCCGTTCAGGGTCTTGGGCACGCCGTGCTCAAAGGTCATGGTCACGTACTCCGGCTCATCGGGAGCCTTTTCCGGCGGAACGGAGAGCATCAGCAGGTGCTCGTAATTCGGCTCCAGAGAAGGATCCTCCAGTTCCAGACCCTCATGGCTGATGTGCCACAGGTTGCGGTCGCGGCTGTAGCTCTGAGACATATCGAAAGGAAGATCGATGCCGTGCTGGCGGCAGTATTCGATCTCATCCTCACGGGACTGAATGGTCCAGATATCGGTCATACGCCAGGGGGCGATGATCTTCAGGTCAGGAGCCAGGGCGGTGATGCCCAGCTCAAAACGGATCTGGTCATTTCCCTTGCCGGTCGCGCCGTGGCAGATGGCGGTAGCGCCTTCCTTGCGGGCGATCTCCACCAGCTTCTTGGCGATTACCGGACGGGCCATGGAGGTGCCGAGTAAATATTTATTCTCGTAGACAGCATTGGCCTGCACGCAGGGAACAATAAAATCATCACAGAACTCATCCACCACGTTCTCAATGTACAGCTTGGAGGCACCGGACAGGCGAGCCCGCTCATCCAGGCCGTCCAGCTCCGCTCCCTGGCCTACATCCACGCAGCAGCAGACGACATCATAATCAAATTTTTCCTTCAGCCACGGGATAATGGTAGTGGTGTCCAGGCCGCCGGAATAAGCAAGTACAACTTTCTCTTTCATATTTATTCCTCTTTTCTCACAATTTTGTGCATAAATATACATCGCAATTGAATAATGCATAGGGAGTATACACCGGAAAACGAAATAATGCAAGTAAAATCGCAAAAAACCTTGCATAAAAATTTAAAGAGGGGTATAATGCCATGCAAGGGCTTCCGGAGCTGTAGACTGGGGCGCTACCCTGGTGCATTTTGCAGGCGGGCATGAATACTATTGTGTAAGAAAAGCTTTAAAATATAGAAGGAAGAGGTAACACACCATGATCAAAGCAGGTATTATCGGTTCCACGGGCTATGCCGGCGCGGAGCTTGCGCGCCTTTTGCTGCAGCATCCGGAGGCGGAGGTCGTCTGGTGCGGGTCCCGCAGCTATGTGGGGGAACGCTATACAAAGCAGTATGGAAATATGTATCAGCTCCTGGAGCAGGATTGTAAGGATGATGACCTGGAGAAGCTGTCGGAGGAGGCAGATGTTATTTTTACGGCGACGCCGCAGGGGTTCCTTGCTTCTGTTATTAATGAGGGGATCCTCTCGAAGGCGAAGGTGATTGATCTTTCGGCGGATTTCCGGCTGAAGGATGTGTCTGTGTATGAGCAGTGGTATAAGATTGAACATAAGTCTCCGCAGTATCTGCCGGAGGCGGTGTATGGACTGTGCGAGATCAACCGGGAGAAGATCAAGGGGACCAGGCTGCTGGCGAATCCCGGATGCTATACGACTTGTTCTATCCTGACGCTGTATCCGCTGGTGAAGGAAGGGATCGTGGATCCGAATACGATCATCATTGATGCGAAGTCGGGGACGTCCGGCGCGGGGCGCGGTGCCAAGGTGGCGAATCTGTTCTGCGAGGTGAATGAGAGCATGAAGGCTTATGGGGTGGCGAGCCACCGTCATACGCCGGAGATCGAGGAGCAGCTGTCTTACGCGTGCGGGCAGGATGTGGTGCTTTCCTTTACGCCTCATCTGGTGCCGATGATGCGCGGTATTCTGGTGACCGCGTATGCTTCGCTTACGAAGGATGTCAGCTGGCAGGATGTGCAGGCTGTATATGAGAAGTACTACGGCAAGGAGTATTTTATCCGCCTACTGCGGGAGGGGCAGACCGCCGAGACACGCTGGGTGGAAGGCAGCAATTATGTGGATATCGGCTGGAAG
>CAMNFR010000059.1 GCA_946537305.1 uncultured Lachnospiraceae bacterium
TTCCGGATGGAGGACCGATGGATGATTCGTGTGGATCTTGCCCGCCGTTTTATCGAGCGGGTGTCTAAATATACAGATTATAATGTGAATATCATGGATGAGCAGGGGATCATCATCGCCAGCCGGGATCCGGAGCGCCTGGGGCAGTACCATGCGGTGGCGCACCAGGTGATCCTTAGCGGCAAGGATATCCTGGAGGCGGAGACCGGCTACGGCGGGAACGTGCATCGCGGGCTGAACATGGTCATTGAGGTCGATGGCCGGCGAGAAGGCGTCGTGGGCGTCACCGGGGATCCGGAGGAGATCCGCCCCGCGGCGCTGATGACCAAGATGGCCATCGAGACCATGCTGCGGTACGAGAGGCAGCAGGAGGAACGGCGGCGCAGAGAGAACCGAAAGGAGCAGTTTATCTATCTCCTGACCCAGGTGGAGGAGGCCGACCACAATGAACTGCGGTCTCTGGCGTCGGAGCTGGGATTTCCGGAGGAGCGGATCCGCATCCCGATCTTGATGGCGGCGGACCGGCCCGGGGATACAGAGGATCTGCTGATGCGCGTCCGCGCCGGACATCTTCACACGCCACAGGATTTCAGCATCGCTCCGGATGACCGGCATGTGCTGATCTTCAAGACCATTCCGGATCAGGGGGATCTGCTTATGTCGCAGTACCGGGAGTTTCTGCTGGAGTATCTGTCGGATATCCGCGGCGTGCTGGCACGCGAAGGCAGGCAGGCGGATTTTTATATCGGAAGCTTTCAGGAAAACTACAAGCAGTATTATCACTCCTACCGGCACTGCAAATGGCTGGAATCACAGGTGCCGGCCTCCGGAGAGGTGGTGTTTTTCTACGATCACATGAATGAGTATATTCAGCAGATCGCTCCCATGCAGGAACTACGAAGTGTCTATCATATTTATGAGAAGCGTCTGCCGGAAAAGATGCGGCGGACCCTGATAGAGACAGCGCTGACGCTGCAGAAACACAACTTCAACTTTTCCCGGTCGGCGGAGGAGCTGTTTGTACATAAGAATACCCTGGTCTACCGGTACAACCAGATCCGGGAACTCATGGGGATCGACCCGGTGAATTCCTCGGAGGACCGTATGCTGCTGGTAGCGTTTGCCGTGTATTTAAACCGTCTGAACAAATAATCTCGATACAAAACAAAATATTTTGTGTCGCCAGCACAAAAAACGCAGGAAATATCGGGAGTGCGAACCTGGTATGATTCTGCGTTTTTTGTTATCATCAGACTGTAACAAAGAACGGCAGAAAGTTCGGAAATTCTTTTAGGATGGCGGGGATAGAATTCGAGCGTTTCCGGGCGAAAAGAAGGAGGGTAAAAATGACAGGCTTACCGTTAATCTTTGTGTTTATTGTAGCTGTGGTGCTGATGATCGTGATGATATCCAAATTTAATATTCATCCGTTCGTCTCCATCATGTGCATCTCCCTGGTATTGGGGCTGATCGCCGGAATTCCGATCGTCAACCAGACGGCGGCTGACGGCAGTACGATTCCTGGACTGGCATCGGTCATCGGCGCCGGATTTTCGGGGACATTCTCCAGTATCGGTATCGTGATCATCCTGGGCGCTCTGATCGGCAGCATCCTGGAACAGACCGGTGCAGCGCTGAAGCTGGCGGATATGGTGATCCGTCTGGTGGGCAAGAACAATCCGGTACTGGCGATGGAGCTGATGGGCTGGGTAGTATCCATTCCCGTGTTCTGTGACTCCGGTTTTGTTATCCTGAACCCCATCCGTAAGGCGCTGGTGCACCGCACAGGAGTTTCTTCCGTATCCATGAGCGTGGGACTGGCAACCGGTCTGTATATCTCTCATGTATTTATTCCCCCGACACCCGGCCCTATCGCCGCGGCAAGCACGCTGGGCATTGGCGACAATCTGCTGATCGTCATGGGCATGGGCGTTCTCTGCTCCGTGGCTCCCCTGATTGCCGGATTTCTGTATGCCAGACACATCGGCAAGACCGTGAAGGCGGACGACGAGGCTGATCAGGGCGAGGTGGTTAAGTCTTACGAGGAACTAGTGGCCGAGTACGGCAAGCTGCCCAGCGGCTGGAGTTCTCTGGCACCGATCATTGTCCCGATCATCCTGATGGCACTTTCTTCCGTCGCGGCGATGGCCGGCATGACAGGATTTGCTGCGGATCTGATTACTTTCCTGGGTACACCCATCATTGCGCTGGCGGTCGGCACGGTATTTGCCGCGGTGCAGCTGGCAGGCTCCGGCAAGATGGATCAGTTCTACAAGATCTGCAATGACACACTGATGACCGTCGGCCCGATTCTGTTTGTCACCGCTGCCGGCGGTGTTCTGGGGAAGGTAATTTCCTCCTCCGATATGGTAAATTATATTTCCGAACATGCGACGGTGCTGAGCACCATGGGTATTTTCTTCCCGTTCCTGCTCTCCGCCATTCTGAAATCCGCACAGGGATCCTCCACGGTCGCACTGACCACCACGGCCGGTATCGTGGCGCCTCTGCTGGATGTTCTGGGATTCACGTCCCCGATCCGGATCACCCTGGTCTGCATGGCCATCGGTGCCGGCGCCATGACGGTTTCCCATGCCAACGACTCTTTCTTCTGGGTGGTGACCAACTTTGGTGCCATGACTCCGGAAAAGGGATACAAGACACAGACAATGAATACCCTGGTGATGGGCATTGCGGCGATTCTGGAGATTGCTGTGCTGAGCTTCATTTTCCGATAATGGAGGTGTGATATGAATCAGGAACTGAGAAGAGATGCAGACGCTATCGTAAAGGCCAGCCTGCAGGCGGTTCTGCCGGACGAGGCAGTGGACCGCGCGCTGAAGGACTTTGCGCATGGCTGTGGAAAGCTGATCCTGGTGGCTGCAGGCAAGGCCGCGTGGCAGATGGCGGCGGCAGCGGTCCGCACCCTGGGACATGTGGACGACGGCATTGTGGTGACCAAGTACGACCATGTGATGGGGGAGATTCCCGGCGTGCGGTGCTTTGAAGCAGGCCATCCGGTCCCCGATGAGAACAGTTTTTCCGCCACGGGAGAGGCACTGAAGCTGGTGGAAGATCTCTCCGCTGAGGACACGGTACTCTTCCTTCTCTCCGGCGGCGGCAGCGCCCTGTTCGAGAAACCCCTGATTTCCGGTGAAGAGCTGCAGGACATCACAAAGCAGCTGCTGGCCTGCGGCGCGGACATCGTGGAGATGAACACCATCCGCAAGCGCCTCTCCGGCGTCAAAGGCGGCCGTTTTGCGGAGGCCTGCGCGCCGGCCAAGGTCTACAGCATTGTTCTCAGTGATATTCTGGGGGATCCGCTGGATATGATCGCCAGCGGCCCCGCCTATCCGGACGCCTCCACCTGTGAGCAGGCGAAAGCGATCGCGCAGAAATACGGTCTGAAGCTGTCGGAGGCGGCGCGTGAATTGCTGGGGAAGGAGACCCCCAAGGAACTGTCCAATGTGACCACCATGATCACCGGCAGCGTGCGCGAGCTCTGCGCGGCGGCGGAGGTCAAGTGCCGGGAACTGGGCTACGAACCGATCCTTCTGACAGACCAGCTGGCATGCGAAGCCAGGGATGCGGGAAGCTTCCTGGGCTCCATCCTGCGCACCCACAGCGGCAGCGGAAAGAAGCTGGCCTTCATCGCCGGCGGTGAAACGGTGGTGCATCTGACCGGTCACGGCCTGGGCGGAAGAAATCAGGAACTCGCCCTGGCGGCAGCACCCGGGATCGCCGGAATCCCCGGCGCAGCGGTATTCTCCGTGGGCAGCGACGGAACCGACGGCCCCACCGACGCGGCCGGCGGCTATGTGGACGGCGACACCGTAGCGGAGCTCGCCGCCAAAGGCTGGGAAGTCGCAGCCGTCCTGCAGGACAACGACGCCTACCACGCCCTGAAGGATGTAGACGGCCTGGTGATGACCGGCCCCACCGGAACCAATGTAAATGATGTAGCCGTGGCGCTGCTGCAGCAGTAAATTCGAGTCAGAATTTTATTTTACAATAAGTGCCGCTGCTTATTGATCCGCTCGATTAGACTCTCTTTTCTGTTAGCGGTATAATCTATGATCAGAGAATGTTGTACCGGCCCGATATCGGGCCGGTTTTTCCGAGGATTATTATGCACATTCATGACATAGAATATTTTCTGAAAATATGTGAGACCGGCAGCCTGAACACGGCGGCCAGGCAGCTCTTTATCACACCTCAGGGACTCAGCAGCGCCCTCTCCAAAATGGAGCAGGAACTCGGCTGTGTCCTTTTTTATCGCGGCCGCACGGGGACCTTTCTGACGCCCTACGGCCGCGCCTTCAGGCCCTACGCGGAGGCGATTCTGCAGAATTATCATCAAGCCCTCGCAGAGATCGACCGCGTTCGGGCCAGCGAAAACGGGATCATCCGCCTGGGCTGCTCCTTCGGCGCCTACAGCAGCTTTGTCATCGATTATCCGATCCGCTTTCAGGAAAAGTATCCTCAGTATAAGATCGATTATTCAGAGATGCCGGACGGCGAAGTCGAAGAATTGATAGAAAAAGGGGGGCTGGATATTGGCTTTGCGGGGAATCCGGACATCTCCCGCTTCACCGCTGTCCCGGTCAGTACCTCCTCCATTCTTTTTGTCACTCATAAAAACAGCCGTTTTTTCGACCGGGAATCGGTATCCATCGACGAAATTGTTGATGAGCCGCTGAACCTGCGGGAGGACAGTTTTGCAACGACCCGGCTGATGCTGGAGGAATTCCGGCGCCGGGATCTTCATCCGGATATGCTGTTCAACACCGGCGGCATCATCCGAAGCCTGCGGTTCTGCCGCACGCAGAAGGCCAACACCATCATTCTGGAACATCTGGCCCATGATTTCGCCTATGATGATCTCCGCATGATCCCCTTCCGGGAAGATTTCAAGTGGAATCTCTATATGATCACCGCAAAAGACCGAGAGCCCAGCCCGGCGGTCAGCCTGTTCATGTCCTACGTACAGAACCACATCTAAGCAAGCATATTTACAAATTCTATATATATTCTTATTTATCTCTTCTGCCGATGCTATCAGCAATCTGTTGATAGCATCGGCTTTTTTTCTCGCATGCTAAAACGTAATTCTGTGCTATGTTTATTTTGTAACAGCATTTACGCAGCATGATTCCGATCGTGCTGCTTCAAAACAAAAAGGAGAGATAAAATGGAAGTAAGAGCAAAATCGATCGATCTGACAAAAGTACAGGATGCCGCTGAGGAGTCCTACCGCAAGGGATTTTTCTGCTGTGAAGCAGTTATGGAGACCATCATTGAGCAGTTTGAGCTGGATGTTCCCTACGAGCTGATCCGCATGGCTTCCGGCATGGCCATCGGCGTTGGCAAATCCGGATGTATCTGCGGCGCCCTCAACGGCGGCGTGCTGGCCATCGGCATGATCTTCGGCCGTTCCGAGCAGAAGGGCCCGAAGGATCCCAACGTTGTCAAATGCATGAACATGACGGCCGAGCTTCACGACTGGTTCCGTGAGAACAACACCAAGAAGGTCGCCTGCTGCCGCGTTCTGACCAAGGAATTCGATATGTCCCAGGGCCAGCACAAATCCCAGTGCATCTACTACACCGGCATCTGCGCCGCCAAGACCGCTGAGATCCTGGCGCGTGAGCTGGGCATCCCTACCACAGGCGAGATCCGCGTGCTGACACACGATGAATATCTGAAGACCAGAACCACGCCCCTTTCCGCATGTTAATCATTCTTAAGGTACAAGGGAGGTTCCTGTCATGAATTTCATCAAAAAAATGCCCATTCCCATCTGCGGCGTGATCCTGGGTCTCTACGGACTCGGCAACCTGCTGCAGTCCTACTCCGAGACCGTTCGGATGATCTGCGGGATCGCGGCTACGGTGCTGGCTGTTCTCTTTCTGATCAGCGTCATCACCGCGCCGGATAAATTCCGCGAGAATATGAAAAATCCAATCATGGCCAGCGTGTTCTGCACGTTCCCCATGGCGCTGATGCTCTTCAGCACGTATTTCAAACCGTGGCTCGGCCCGGTATCCAAAGGGATCTGGTACATCGCCTTTATTCTGCATGTCGTACTGATCATCTACTTTACCATGAGCCACATCGTAAAGTATGATATCAAAAAGGTCCACGCCAGCTACTACATTGTGTACGTGGGTATCGCCATGACGGCGATGACGGCGCCGGCCTACGAGGCGACCGGCCTTGGCACCATCACCTTCTGGTTCGGCCTGATTGCCCTGGTACTCCTGCTGATCCTCGTGACCAACCGCTATATGAAGCTGCCGGCGCCCGAACCGGCCAAGCCGCTGATATGTATCTACGCAGCTCCGGTCAGCCTCTGCATCGCGGGCTATGTGCAGTCCGTGACGCCCAAGTCACAGACATTCCTGTTCGTACTCTGGGTTCCGGCGACGATCCTGTTCGTCTTCGCCTGCATCAAGTTCGTGCAGTATCTGAAGCTGCCCTTCTATCCGAGCTACGCAGCCTACACCTTCCCCTTCGCTATCAGCGCCATTGCTTCCAAGCAGTTCATGGCCTGCTCCGCCGCGATGGAGAAGCCGCTGCCGTTCCTTAAGCCGATCGTCCTGATCGAGACCATCATTGCCGTGATCACCACGCTCTATGCGCTGGTCCGGTATCTCATGTTCCTCTTCGGAGACAACGGCAAATAACTATTTCATATGTACAAGACAAGGGGACGCACCTGCTGTCACATCGCTGTGACAGAGGGACGTCCCTGTTGTCATATTGCGCGTTATTTTGTATACTCAGAAGGTGATGGCCCCTCCCCTATGGGCAGGGGAAACAGAAACAAACTCAGGAGGTCTGTTATGGGTTTTTACAACTGGCTCGGGTTAAAGCATTATCGCTTCGCCCTGGGTGATTTTAAGGAGGTCACGGACCTGCGCTCCGGAGATAAACGTTATAATTTCCTGGATGTCCGATTTTGCGATTATCTGGATGAACTGGTGATCCGCAGCAAGCTCACGCCGGAGGATCTGAAGGGGGCAGGGCTATGGATCGAAGATTCCCTGATCCAGATCCGCCTCAGCTCGGGGCGCATGGAGGGGATTTATATGTAAGGGATGCTCCGCCATCTCCGGACCGGGTCACAGTGACGCATTCTGCACGATCAGTCGGTCTCCCGGACGGGCCGTCCCACCTTCGATCACCTTTGCGAACACGCCTTCCCGCGGCATAACGCAGTCTCCTGCCTGCCGCCTGATGGCGCAGTCCGCATGGCATTCCTTCCCGATCTGTGTGATCTCACAAAGCGCGCTGCCGATCTGTATCCTTGTGCCGATGGCCAGTGTTTTCAGTTCCAGGCCCTCACACAGAATGTTCTCTGCGAATACGCCCGGGAACAGCCGGACAGAAACATGCTCCTGCATCCGGTCCACACTTTCCTTCGCCAGCAGGCTCACCTGCCGGTGCCAGTCCCCCGCGTGGGCATCCCCGATGATCCCATGCTGCGGTCTCATTTCAATCACCTCGACCGGGTGCTTCTGCTCACCTTTTCTTTCACTGATGCATACCGCGCGGATCATTGCCTGCTGTAAAACGGAATCTTTCTGCATATCTGCCTCCGTAAAATCCGGCCGCCAGCGGCCGGTTGTTCTTTCCGTTTCATAGTATACAGGCATTCGCCTATTCAGTCAATAGGTGATACAGACAGTCTTTACATCCCGTTTACTCACCAATATATTCTGTATAAACGGATTTCGCCTGCCCTTCGGATGTGACGCCGCGGATGATGGCCCGTCCGTCTTTAAACACCTTAAAACTTGCTTCTGCGGAGGAAAAATCCAGGGAGAAGGGACTGGCCGTCACATTCCCCAGCGAAGAGAGTTTCCGCGACAGGTCATCAAAATCCTGCTTCTTTTTTGCCGCGGGAATAATCTGAAACCCATCCTGCCCGCACAGGGGGATCGCCCGGGTGCCGGCCGAATGACCCAGATACCGGTATTGATGTCTGCCGCAGACCGGGCAGGCAGGATTCTTATCCATAGGGATCATCTCGAACTCATTGTCCCAGATTTCCACATACAGCATTTCCTTCCGGACGGTATCGGCTCCGGTCAGGATCTTCAGCGCCTCGGCGGACTCCAGCGAAGCAATAATGGCCGTGATCATATTCAGGACGCCGACCGTGCTGCAGGTCATCCGGGAAGTGCTCCCGTCCTCCGCATTGCCGATTCCGGAAAAGCAGGCCAGGCAGGGGCCGCCGGGCAGCAGATTGGCTGTCATGCCGCCGGATTCAATGGCACCGCCGTAAATCCACGGGATCTGATATTCTATGGCGTATTCATTGATCAATTCCCGCGTCTCCATATTATCGGTCCCGTCTACGATCAGGTCCATATCGCCCAGGAGAGCTTCCACATTGCCCGGATTCAGATCATCGAAAACAGGCTCTATGGTGACTTCAGAGTTCGCGGCAGTAAGATGGGCCGCCGCGGCGGTGACCTTGGGAATGGATGCAGCCGCATCCGCTTCGGTGTAAAGGACCTGCCGCTGCAGGTTGCTTACTTCTACCAGATCCCGGTCAATCAGCCGGACCGTTCCGCACCCGGCCCGCACCAGTTCATTTGCAATCACGGAACCCAGCGCCCCCATGCCGACAACGGCTACACGGGCGGCGAGAAGCTTCTCCTGCCCGGCAGCGCCCAGGTTCTTATATCGTATCTGTCTGGAATAACGGTCCATCTTATCTCCTTGCTGCTTCTGCGATCTGGCGGACAGCATCCAGGAAGCTGTCGATCTCCTCCGGCGTACTGAAATGATTCGGACTTACCCGCACGGTTCCTCCGCTGCCAATGGTTCCGAGCATGCGGTGGGCGTAAGGGGCACAGTGAAGTCCGGCGCGCACTGCAATATCGAAGGAACTGTCAAGAATCGCCGAGATCTCACTCGGGTCTATCCCCCGGATGGTAAAAGAAAGAACACAGCCTGCGGGACGTCCGGGCCCGGGCGCGTATATCTTTACGCCGGGGATCTCGGATAATCCGGCATAGAGACGTTCCCGCAGAGAAGACTCCCTGGCTTCGATCTCTTCGCATCCGGCCGCCCGGAGAAAACGGATGCCCGCGGCCAGACCGGCCAGACCGGGGACGTTCAGGGTTCCGCTCTCAAAACGGTCCGGCAGCCGCTCCGGCTGTTCCGGCAGCTCAGAAAAGCTTCCGGTACCGCCGCGGGTCAGAGGATTCACCGTGATCCCCTCGCGGATATATAATCCGCCGGTTCCCTGCGGGCCTAGTAGTCCCTTGTGCCCGGGGAAGGCCAGAAGATCAATGTAATCCTCCCTTACGTCAATCGGTCTTGCGCCGGCGGACTGGGCGGCATCCACCAGGAACGGGATTCCCTTCTCCCGGCAGATCATGCCTGCAGCGCGGATATCATTGACCGTTCCTGTCACATTGGAGATATGCGTCAGAACCACAAGGGCGGTGTCGGGGCGAATGGCCCGTCTGACATCCTCCGGATCGATACCGGTGTCAACCGATGCGGGCAGGATTGTCACGTCACTGCCCAGGGATCTCAGATACTCCAGCGGCCGGGAAACAGAATTGTGTTCCAGCGAACTGGTGATGATGTGCTGCCCCGGCCGGACCACTCCAAGGATGGCGGTATTCAGTGCGGTCGTTGTGTTATTGGTAAAGCTGATTTCGGACGCCTTTTCCGCGTGGAAGAAAGCCGCGCACATACGGCGGGCCTCTTCCACGATCTGTCCCGCGGCCAGAGACGCAGCGTGCCCGGATCGGCCCGGATTTCCCGAGCACTCCCGCAGCGCATGATCACAGGCCAGGTAGACTTCCTCCGGCTTCCGCCCAGAGGTGGCGGCATTATCAAGATAAATCATTCATATACTCCCTGTGGATTACTGCTCCCCCGACGGATTCTCTGATGTGTCATCCGCCGGACTCTCTGCCGGGTTCTCCGCCGGACTCTCTGCCGAGTTCTCCGCCGCTTCCGCTGCCGGCATTTCCGGACGTTTTGCAGCGGGTGCCGTCACCCATGCGCTCACCGCAGGGTCATCCACAGAAACAGGAGGCTCCCCGGATTCCTGCGGCCACTGCAATTTTGACGGTGCCTTTTCGGCGCCGGACGCATCCCCGCCTTCGTTTACGGCAGCCTCCGGTGCTTCAGGCTCCTCGACGCCCCGGGGCAGTGTCAGCTCTATTTCCTCCGCTTGTTCAGGCTGCTCCGGTTCCGTATCCGCCAGCTCCAACCGGATGGGCTCTTCCGACTCTTTATTGCCGCCATATCCATCCTCCTGCAGCTTATTGAAATACGCCTCGTAAGGATTTTCCGGCTCACCAGCGACTTCCTCTGCCGCAGGCGCCTCAGTCTCTTTACATGCGGCCTCTGTGCATTCGGGTTCCGCCGCAGCAGGCTCGGGTTCTTCGCATACGGGTTCCGCCAGCGCTGCTTCTTCTACCGGTGTCACTTCGTCCGCCGGTGCCGCATCCACGACCACGGGCGCGGGAATTTCAGCTTCCTGACGGGCCTGCTCAGGCACCTCCGCTTCCCCCACCGGAGTTCCACATTGGACACAGAATCTCGCGCCGGGCGTCAGTTCCGCGCCGCAGGCAGCGCAGTACCTGGGGCCGGCTTTTGTTCCGCGGATCTCAAGGGTCTGCTTCTTTTTCGTCTCTATCTCCGATTTTAAGCGGCGAATCTCCGCCATCGCGGGGTAAACATCCTCTGTGTCCGCCGCATGATCCGCAAAATAACCGCTTCCAAGGAGGCGATACTGCTCCGCGATCTGTATCTCCAGCTCCGCGATCTCCGCATTGATCCGCGCGACCTCCGCCAGCTCTTTGGTTTTCTGAAGTGCCTCCTGCCCTTTGCTGGTAAGCTTCGCGCCCCAGCCATCATAAAATGCCATGTGATCGTCCTCCTTTCCCTGGTTCAAGTATCCTGTATTAGTTTCCCTTCGGGATCAGCGCCGCGATGGTTGCGGCAAAGTTGTTGATAGGCATAGTCTGCAGCGTCACCCGGCCAGGGCCGGTCACGATGGTATTGAACAGGCCTTCGCCGCCCAGCAGTGCATTCTTCACGCCCTTCACGCCAACGATCTCCATGGAGCAGGAAGCATCCATCATGGCCACATAGCCTGTGTCCACCACCAACTGCTCGCCGGCCCGCAGGTCATACTCCACCGCGCTGCCGTCGATCTCCACAAATGCCAGCCCCCGGCCGGAAAGCTTCTGCATAATAAAGCCTTCGCCGCCGAACAGGCCCGCCGACGCCTTTTTCTGGAAGAAGATGGACAGATCCACTCCCGGCTCTGACGCCAAATATCCCTTCTTCTGCACCACCACCGGGTGATCCGGCGTGATCTCCACCGCCCGGATGGACCCCGGGAAGCTGGAGGAAAATGCAATCATCCCCGGCCCCCGCTTCGCCGTGTAGTGATTCTGGAACAGCGTCTCTCCGGAAAACATCCGGCCGAACACCTTGCCCATACCGCCGCCGCTGGTCTCCATCTCCATATTCGGCGTCATCCAGCTCATCGCGCCGGACTCACAGTTGATGGTCTCCCCGTTTTCCAGATGACATACCACCACCGGAAGATTGTCACCTAAAATTTCATACTGCATACATCAAACCTCCTTATATTATAGCCCATTTCAGATAATGATTCCTTCCAGATGATCGCACTCGTGCTGTATGATCTGTGCCGTCCATCCAGTGTAAGCCTGCCGATGTTTTTTCCAGGCGCTGTCATAGTACTCGACTTCGATATTCTGATAGCGCGTGGTCTTCCGGACGCCGATCAGCGACAGGCAGCCCTCTTCCGTCTCGTAGGGCATTTCTTTCTTCACGATGACCGGGTTATACATCACGACATTCAGGATGCCCATGTTGACGATGATGACCCGCTTCTTCACGCCGATCATATTGGCCGCCATGCCGACGCAGTGCTCCTGGTTGGCCCGCAGGGTATCCATAAGATCCTGCCCCACGGAAAGATCCTGTTTTGCGGCCGGTTCGGATTTCTGCCCAAGGAAAAATACATCTTTTACAATTGGTCTGATCATTGCACGCCCCCTTAGATTATCATTAAAATTATATCATCATTCGCATAATATTTCTACAGCAATCACTCATTCCTTAGTGAATGATGTTCCGATGTCTAGTGGGGCACAACGAAACGTCCCTGATGGCCCACTTTAGCGCTTGACCCACATGACAGAGGGACGCACCTGCTGTCACATTGTGCGCAATGTGACAGCAGGTGCGTCCCTTTGTCATATCAATCCTCTCCGACCAGATGCACTGTCTTATATTCGTGCCCCGTCGCCGGCAGGAATTTCTCTACAATATCGGCTGTCCGGAGCTTCAGGCTGCTCGTACACACGCAGGGATGGCAGCCGATATATTCCCCCTTCAGCACATCTTCATCGATCAGCAGCTGAACGGCGTGTTCTTTGTCATTCATCAGCCCCATGACGCTCACGGCGCCAGGCTCTATGTCCAGATACTCCAGCATTGCCTCCGCATCTGCAAACGACAGTCTGGCGGAACCGATCTGGCTCGAAAGTTCCTTTGTCTTGAACTTCTTGTCTCCGGGCATCATCAGCAGATAGAACTTCGTCTTCTGGCGATTGCACAGGAACAGATTTTTGCAGATCAGTACGCCAAGAACCTTATCGATCTCATAGCACGCCTCCATGTTGTCCGCACGTTCATGGTCCGTCCGTTTATAAGGAATAGAAAGCTCGTCAAGAAAATCATACGTACGAACCTCCCGCGGAAGCCTGCCAGAAACATCCTCCGGTCTGCCATCATATAAAACCATCGCTTACGCTCCTCCATTTGGGTCA
>CAMNFR010000060.1 GCA_946537305.1 uncultured Lachnospiraceae bacterium
GCAGCCAGAGATCGCAGGCCTTCTCATACATCTCGATGGCTTTCTCCTCTTCCCCGGCGTTTTTGTACGCCAGGGCAGCTTCCGTCATATATCCCAGCGTGCGCGGATTATCTTCTCCCAGCGCACGGCAGTAACCTTCATAGACCTTCCGGGAATAGACAAGCTCCTTTTCATGATCTCCCTTCTGCGCGTAACAGGAAGCCAGCTGCCCCAGCGCGGCCAGCGTGTCGGGATGATTCTCTCCCAACACCCTGCTCATGGCATCATAGGTCTTCTCTGCCAGGGACAAGGCCTTCCCGGTCTCTTCCCTGTTGAGCAGCGTCGTGATCATATTGAACATAACATGCAGCGTATCCGGATGTTCCGCTCCCTGGAGCCGACTCCGCGCTGCATAACATTTTTCCTGAAGGGCAAGCGCCCGCTCATTGTCCCCGGAACTGCTGCAGACCATCGCCAGGTTGCCCAGCACGCTCAGGGTATGGTCATCATCCTCCCCGTTCTCAGCGCGCACTTCCTCATACAGTTTTTCGAGAATCTCCAGCGCCTCGTCGTATTCCCGCAGTTTATCCAGGCTGACGGCCAGATTGTTCAGCGTTCCCAGTGTTTGCGGATGGTGTTCTCCCAGCACCCGGCAGCGGATCTTGTAGATGGCGCGGCACATCTCCGCTTCCCGCCTGCTGTCTCCCAGATTCCCGTATACGGAAGCCAGATTATGCATGGCGATCAGTGTATCCGGATGCTCTTCGCCAAGAGTGCGCCGCCTGACTTCCACGATCTTTTCATTCCACTCCCGCGCCTTCCCGTACTCGCCCAGGTCCGAAAGAAGGTACGCGACGTAGAGATAGGATTCCAGCGTATCCGGATGTTCCTCCCCCAGCGTGCGCGCACGCAGGTCCGCCATTTTCTGGCACCAGAACAGCGCCTTGTGGTAGTTCAGCTCCACGCCTTTCCCGAAATAATACATATTCAGGAGTTTTTCCATGGCTTCCTGTAGATCCGCCTCCCCGGCCTGGGTGATCAGCTCCAGGGCTCGCGCCCTGTCTGTCTCCACGTCAATCCCATCCAGATAGGCCAGGCCGATCAGATATGTATGCACCGGATCATCGCTGCTCTGCCGGGCCGCTCGACCCACGGCGTTCAGCAATCTCTCCCGGAAAGCTTCCTCATCGCGGATATCCGCCACCTCCGGAAGTTCCTCAAAACCTTCCTGAAGCCGGGAGCGATCTGTCGGAGATGCTTCCACGGGCAGAATCGGTTTTCCGGCCTGACGCGCCATGGGATACTCCACGCTGCGAATGTAGTTCTCTCCCTGTACCAGCTCTGGAGTGACCAGCAAGATAAACAGTTCACTCTTCTCCATCGCCGCGCGGATCTCTTCATTGAAGTTCTCTCCCGGCGTCAGAAATTCATCGTACCACACCGCAATATCCCGGCATGCAGGATTACGATGAATAAGGTGCATCAATTCGTTGGCAAGCGTCCGGTTCTTCTTTCGGTAACTCAGGAAAATATACAGATCAAAAGCGGCGCGGATCCGCTCCGCTGTCTCACTGCTGATCAGCACGGAATCCAGAAACCTTTTCAGCTTCTCCGCATAAGGAATCTCGGAAGAATCCGGACCTCCACCCGGCCGGAGGAACTGCAGCGCGCCGAACCGGTCCGGGCGGCTGTAAATGATTTCCAGCCCCTCCTCCATCATCAGCGGAAGGACAGGAATATGCTCTGCGATCGCATACGGAACATCCTCCGCCATCGCACGGTTCCGTTCTGTAAGCAGCTTCAACGTCACCGGGACAACAAAAAGATTCATCCGACCAAGATCCGTCTCCCGATCCTTCTCCGGGATCGAAGCCGCCATATCCTCCGTGTAATAAACGGCACAGTCCGCCGCACCAAAAAGATCCTCACAGATTGAATCCAACGTCTGCTCCAGATCATCCGGATGACAGCAAAAATACACCCTCGGTTTCCCCTGCGGATTCCCGCCGCCCCGGGTCTTACACTGAAAAATAGAATAATCTTCCATTTGATCTCTCCTAATGACCCACAACGGGTATCTGCTCACGTACGCTGTCTACGAGATCGAGGTCGATTTCGTGGAGCAGCATGCCGGTTTTTTCTGCCAGTCGGCCAATCACTTCTCCCCACGGGGATACCATAATGGAGTTTCCGTAAGAGACATAGGGGCCGGCTTCATCTCTGGCGGGCGCGCAGCCGCAGGTGAAAATCTGGTTGTCCAGCGCCCTGGCGCGGAATAGGATCTCCCAGTGGGCGGGGCCTGTGGTCATGTTAAATGCTGCCGGGAAGAATATGACCCTCGCACCTGCCTGCGCTGTGATTCGGGCCAACTCCTGAAAGCGGATATCAAAGCAAATCTCCACGCCCATTTTTCCGAATTCGGTATTAAATACGGTGTACGAATCCCCCGGCGAAAAGGTGTCGCTCTCCTTAAAGTACTGGCCGCCTTTCACATTGATGTCAAAGAGGTGTACTTTCCTGTGGCGCCCGATCTGATTGCCCTCCCGGTCAAAGATAAAACAGGTGTTGTAGATCTTTCCGTCCTCTTCTTCCGGCATGGATCCGCCGATCAGATACACATGATTCTCCCTGGCCATCCTCTGCAGGGCGCAATAAATACGGCCGCCCTTCGGCTCCCGATTCGCCACAAACGCCTTCCTGGTATACAGACAGCAGAACATCTCCGGCAGCACCACAATGTCCGCGTGGTCTTCCGCCGCGCTCCGGACCATCTCCTCCGCCGTCTGCAAGTTCACGCTCACATCATTCTGCACACTCATCTGCAGCAGCGCCGCAAGAAATTTACTCATATCGCTCCTCCTGGGAGACAGGGGTCTCCTCAATCGCCCTACTCTTCATTCTGAATAATTCTTCTCTGAATTTCTTTTCAGAGAAATGCCATTCTGGGAGACAGGGGTCCGTCACCTGTCTCCATGGTCGTCAGGAAGCTTGGAAATACTGATCTATCCCTTCGGCGATCCCTTCCGCCACTTTTTCTTGGGCAGCCTCGGAGATATCAGACGCCTGATCGCCGACCTCCACATCCACCGACGGAACGGTGGAATAGGACGTCTGTGTCAGATCTATGGCCATGTCCCCATCCCCATAGATCTTCACATCCTCTTCTATGACTCCGGAAAGAATGGCCTCCCCAAAATCCATGTGCTCCTGCCAGTGCGAGACGACCGGTTCCATCGAACGATACGAGTCCACATTCGGTACACTGATATAAAAGAACCCCTTGTCGTTCGACGATGAGTCGTAATGGATCGCGATATGGCAGTCAGCATTTTCATTCGCATACACGGTTCGCGCCACATTATCAATCTGACAGTTGTCCGTTTCGCGGATCATCAGGACGTCATAACCGTCCTCCAGCAATTTTTCTTTCAGGATCAGCGCCAGCGAAAGATTGACCTCGGATTCCGGCGTGCCGTCCAGAAATGTCATGCCGCTGGAAACAGCCGCCGCATATTTCGAGCCCTTTGCCGTACTCCCCCCGGTGACCTTCAGCGATCCATCCGGATGACACTGGGTCTTTACGGAATTGCCGCCGGGCGTACCGTGCCCCGCGTTAACACAGACCACGATATCTTTTCTGTCCTGCGCCTTCGAATAATAGAGCACCACACTGTCGTCATGGATCTCAGAAAAGGATGCGTATGTCCATTCCGTATTCCACTCAATCGTCTTTTTCTCTGGTTGCTTCTTCCGCGCCAACCTTCTCGCAGTTATATCAAACTTGCTCGTGCAATCATTATAGGGCACGCAATAACCCGACAACACACTCACCAGCAAAATGCTGATGAGGAGAACTACCAGTTTTCTGTACTTCATTTCCTTCTATACCCTATTCATTCGTCGCTTTAACACTGCAGTGGGTCACAGCTAAACGTCCCTTTTGACCCACTCGATTATACTTTACAACTGGAGAAGACGCAATAATCAAATGAAGGGTGGGCCGGGGAACGGCCCACCCTTTAGTCCTTCTGCAGGGAGAAGAAGGTTTCTTCCCTGTGTCTTGCATCGAATTGATTGTTGTACTCCAGATAACTGTAGGTGGTCAGCCAATCCTGGAAAGGCAGATTCGTATCCTCCGGATCGTAATAATTTCCTTCGGCATCCAGGTATCCTGCTATCGTAGCTACCGGTATGTCCTTCTGCATGTCGATCAGGAACTTCTGATACGCCGTCAGGGGCAGACCGGCCAGGTCTGTCAGTTCCGCTCCAAGGTAATTTACGCTGATATCATCGAATACTGAATTATAACGTCCGTTTTCGTTGATGTCATAGTTTGCCCAGATGACCAGCGGGGTAACATACCGTTTCAGCCGCTCTTCCCCCTGCAGCGCCGTCCCGGGCATCCCCCACAAATTCCAATAAAAAGAATCGTGCAGCGCGGGCATATGATCGCCGAACATCACCAGGATTGTCGGCTCTTCAACACCGGAAAAATATTCTGTCAGCTGTCGGAACGCCTGGTCGGAGTATCCCAGAAGATTTATAAAGCGTGATGCTTCGCTCATTTCCCTGAACTTCTTTCCTCCAAGCCGGATCCGTTCATGAAAATTGTCATAATCCTGCACATAGCTTCCATGGTTCTGCATAGTGACATTGAACAGGAAGAAAGGATCATCCGACTCTTTTTTTGACTCTTCATACATCTCTGTGATGAGCCGAAAGTCAGCCGCATCGGACACCCAGTTCCTGAGATAATCTTCCTCCCTGAGAGACGCTTCAACATCTTCCAGTGCCACAAAAGAGGAAAATCCAAGATTGGGATACGCCCGCGGCCGGCTGTAGCCATTCGCTTTGTACGGATGAAAGGCCTGAACCCCCGCATATCCCAGATCCTGCATATTCCAGGGCAGCGCCGGCTGCTCCCTGCGGACATACATTGCATAGGGCACCGCATTCTGCGGCATAAACAAAAGGGAATTCCCGGTCAAAACCTCATATTCTGAATTGGCCGTGCGGCCGCCAAATACATCCACATGCAAATTTCCCAAAATTGCATTTTCCTTGCCTTCCAAGCTGTGAATGAAAGCAAGCGGATCCTCACTCGGTTCAATCGAATTATAAGAGGAAAAATCCGAAAGACTTTCATTCATAATAACGATCAGGTTCGGCCGATCCTCACTTTTTTCTTCCGAAACATCATCGCTTACATAGGACAGCGCCTCCATACGCTCCCGGCACTCCTTCGCCGAGTACCCTTCCGGCGTATCCACCAACATGTAGTAGAATCCCCTGGTAAAATTCAACAGCTGGCCGTATCGCTCGTAGGTGATCATCGGTTCAAACAGCTTCACCACCACGCGCTGCTGTTTGGGCCAGTCAGACACACCGAAGAGCCAGAAGATCACAACAATATATATGGCAGCTGGAATGGCGACCTTCCATCGTCTCCACCCCCTGCGCACATTTTTCTCCGCCGGCAGCAGATGCAATAGGGCCAGCAGTATCTCTGCGCCTAGCGCACACTGCACCACCGGAACTGTTATTTCAAACCGATAACTTCCCGCCACATTCAAAGCCGTGCCCACAGCGAAAATATCCGCAGCGCTGATTGCCTCTCCGCGGAATTCATTCACATAATAATTCAATACGGAAAAGCCGACCACCAGCGTCCATGTCAGCATCAGGCTGACTTTTACACGGTTGCTGATCAGATACACAAGAAAAAAGATGGCTAACGCCAGCCACAAATTATACCGGATATACCTCGCTTTCAAATTCCAAAGGCGAAACCCATGCACCTGTTCCGCCATCCAAAGCGCAGAAAGCAGGCCTAGCAGCACACCGCCCCAGACCGCTGCCCGCAGTGCGGTGCGTCGCAGAAACGATCGTCTTTCCTTTCCCTCCGGCTGAGGTTCAATATGAAGACCGAATGGCAGTATAACGCATGCCGCGGAGATCAATGCTGTGATGAGCAGGACAGATGCACCGGAATCCGCTCCTGCCCCCCATGCCATAAGTATCACAACCGCCGCCAAAATCCCCCGCACCAGCATCCAGATTTTTCTTTGTCGGTCCCCAGTCATTGACCAGGCAACCGGCATGCGATGCAATTGCCCGCTCCATCGGCGAATCCCCGCGCCTATCGAATGAATCGATTGTTCTGTCTCCGGCGCGTTTTTCCGAAACTGCTTCTTTTTTGCCGATCTTTTAGCCATCCTGTCGTTTTCCTCTTTTCCCCGAAAAATGCCGGTGCAGAGTTTTCATCCGCACCGGCATCCGCTACGTTTATTTGATCTTAATCTTGATCTTTGCCTTCTTGCCGGAACCATCCGTGGCCTTGGCGGTGATCGTCACCTTCTTGCCCTTACCGGCCTTCAGTGCCTTTACTTTACCGTTCTTCACGGTTGCGTATTCGGTGTTGCTGCTCTCCCAGGCAATCTTCTTGTTCGCCTTCTTGGTAGCAGTCACCTTTGCCTTCAGTTTCAGGGTCTTTCCGGCTTTCACCGTCTTCTTTCCGGAAATCTTAACCTTCTTTACCACGCCCTTCATGGATGTGATCTTAAAGGTCTGTGTTACTCCGGAACCATCCGCGGCGGTTGCTGTAATCACAGCCTTCCTGCCACCGGTCTTTTTCAGCACCGTTACTACGCCATTGGCATCAACCTTGGCTACCTTCGGATTGCTGGAACTCCAGGTCACAGCCTTGTTGGCTGCATCCGCAGGAAGCACCTCCGCCTGAAGTTTTACCTTCTTGCCGGCTGCGATCTTATTGCTGGCGTTGGATGTGATGGTGATGGACGTCACCTTCTTGATGGCAGCTGCCTTCTTGGCTGCTTCTTCTGCTGCCTTCTTGGCTGCGGCCTCTTCCGCTGCCTTCTTGGCGGCCTCTTCGGCTGCCTTCTTAGCTGCTGCTTCTTCGGCTGCCTTCTTGGCTGCTTCTTCCTCGGCGGCCTTCTTAGCTGCCTCCTCTTCGGCTGCCTTCTTTGCCTTTGCAGTCTCCACACTGGCTGCAGCCTTCTCCAGCTTCCGCACCAGATCTCGATTTACCATGTACTTCTGGGCTTTGGTCAAATTGTCATAGGCCTCCTGGGCTGCTGCGACATCTGCCTCATCATCCAGACCAGCGTCCTCTTTCAGCTTCTGAATCAGATCCTCCACTGCTTCCGCTGCTTCCAGATTCTTTTCGTCCTCCGCTGCTTCAACAGCATTCTCAGCCGTACGTAACATGTCCTTGACGTCCTTCGGCACCATCTCTTTCTGAACCTTGCTAAGAGCACTGAAAGCAGCACGTGCTTCCTTTACGGCATCCGCATCATAGGAACCATCCTCTTCAGGCTTCAGAGCACGGATCATTTTTTCCACGGCTTCCGCCTTTTGGGGATCATTTATAATCTCATCCCGTCTGCTCTCCATTGCCAACAGAGTATTTTCCAGATCTTCCAGCGTGGCTTCGCCCAGCTTTTCTCTCTGTTCCTCGGTCAGATCATCAAACGCTTCCCGGGCTTTCTTTACATCCTGTTCGAAGGTATTCGAATCAGGATCCAGGTTCTCGATCATCATCTTCACTTCATCTGCCACAGCCTTATTCTCGGCATCTTTAGCGTCAGCAATCTTCTGCTCGGCAGCTTCCAGGTCTTCATAAGCATCGGCAATCAATGCCTGCTGCTCCAGCGTCAGTGCATTGTAGGCATCCCTTGCCTCCTGAACCTCGTACTCATAGTCCTCGGAGTTCTCATCCAGCGCCTCGATCATCTGCTTCACTTCATCCGCAGCGGCTTGATTCTCCGCATCCAACTGCGCCTGTTCCAATGCATCCTCAACAGCCTCCAGACGTTCGCTCAGCGACGCATAGTCATCGCCCAGAATCGCAATCTGATCATCTGTTAAAGCACAAAAGGCATTGCGGGCCGCTTCTATCTGGTCCGCGTCTTCCGTCCCGGGGTCATCCGGCAGATTGTTAATCATTTCAGCTACTGCCTCTGCCGTAGCCTTATCATAGGCATCCTTTTCATCACCAACCAGTACAGGAATAGACTTGACAGCAAAGTAGTTCGGGTAATCCGGAGATTGAGCCTCAAATACCATAAGGCCTGTCCGTTCCCCGGTAGGCTCTCTGGTAACGGTTCCTTCGCTCCATTCATAATCGTAAGCATCAGTTAGAATATCTTCCGTGAAGTAGAAAATATTGAAGGAAGTATACAATGAAGATCCACTATTCGAATCATATACCGATACATTATAATATTCAAGCGTTTCACCACTACTGTATTCACGCCCCGGTTCTCCATCTACGGTTGTAATTATTTCCTTTTCATTGGAGATAGAATCTTGACCCCCACTATAAAAGGAGTATTTATACCAATAATATTCATAGCCGGAATATTCCTCGGCTGACACCTCATCCCCGGTCTTTTTATCAATCACCTTGGGCTGAAGTGTAATCTCATCCCCGGGAGAAGCAAATATCTCTCCTCCTACAATCTCATGTGTAAGGCTAAAAGAGCCGGATCCATCATTTAAATATAATTCAAACTTCCCAACAGAATCTTCTTCCGGCGGTGCATTCTTTACCGTAATCATACAATAGTATGTTTTCGGGAAATCCTTCTCAGTCAACTGATCAATCGTAAAGACTGGCTTATCAGACAGTAACTCATTTGGATTATCCTGTTCATACCAGGCAAACTGGAGCCGGTCCGTATACTCTCTGATACTTTTCCCTTCTTTATTTCCATCGATTTCAGTATACAATACATACCAATCCTGCAGATCAAATGTAAACTGACTACCAGGAAGTACTGCATAACCACAATTGCTATTTTCTACCTTCAGCGGTACTGAACCCTCATCAATCAGTTTGAAATCAGCGGTTACTGTCTCTGTAGCTTCCGAAGTAACTGAGCAACAGAAAATCTTCTGGAAATCCGCCTCCTCTACCGGTTCAATCGAATATTCACCGCTTTCTAACAGAATTTTCGTAGGGTTCTGCTTTTCATACCACTGTATATTGCACCCAGGAAGATCAGAGCAGCCAATTTTTCTCCGCTTTCCATCTTCATAAATCTGGTAGAAATCAAATGCATCTTCCGCATACAGCCAACAAGTATCCCCGGCGAAAACGTATTTCTGTACCTCTTCCTGTTCCACCACTATCTCATAGGTAGAAGCCGCATCGGTAGATTTGATGTAACACTTCTGTCTGGCAGCAAGTTCCCCGTCAATATAAACCTCGGCAATATACGGGGTGTTAAAATCATCTTCCTTCAGCTCGCTAATCTCATAGTTCGCCTTATTAGAAAGGCTATTATCCGGATCACCCTCACGTGTCCAACGATATTTGATTCTTTCCGAACACTCGCTTGGACTGATGTCGCCCCAATTATCCTCTATACCTTCTGCTGTCTCGTTCCAGCCCAAGTATTGTTGGAAAGTGCATTCTACAGATAAAAGCAGCGACTCTCCTATTGCCCCTGCACAAACCACCTCATTCTGCTCCATCGAACAGCGAATGGTTCCTTCTGCGATTGCCTGTACAAGCTTTACCCGATAAGTAAGCGGCAGAAGTTCTTTACTGGTCTCGCCGGTGTCTTGATCAGTCGTTGTCAAATAAAACTCACAGACAAACTCCTGCCCCGCGTCGATATCTTCCTGAGTTGGTGTATATTCAAAATAATCTGTCGAGCTTATTTCTTTCCCGGCCTTCTTCCAAACTATGTTCAGTTCAGAACCGTAATACGTTGTGTCATATGTCTCAGGCTCACAATAATAAATGTTCCATAAATGCTCATTCCACATCCGGTACTCGAATGTCTCGTCGGCCATTACCCTGACGGTATCTGTTATTTCTGTGCAGCGAGATCCCTTGGTGGTATCCATAAACCAGCCAGTCGAAGGTTTTTGCTGAACCTCGGCCACTCCTTCCATGATATCATTGCCGTTTTCGTAGACATGATAGTAGTACAGCAACATATCCTCAGTAAACGGCTCCGTCTCATATTCCTCAGTCGCCGCAAGCTCAACAAGTGAACCTTCTGAGCCATATCTGAACCACTTATAGGTAAAATTGCTGTAATCGGTCACTTCCTCCCATTCATCATTTGCCCTATTATAGCGTTCCAGCTCACTCAGATCCGGTTTCAGGGTAATACTCTCCCCGGGATTTGCATAATAATCCTTCCACGAATAGCCCCTGTACTCTCCGTCCTCCGGATATTTATTAAGTTCGAAACGGAATACCGCCAACTCCTCATCAATTCCGTCAGCCTTTACATGGCATGAGTAGCAGTAATTATAGTCCTCTTCGGTCACCGACGAGATTCGCCAAACACTTCCCGTGCCCAGATCCTCTCCGTCGGTCGTATCACCGCTGTCCCAGACATCCTTTGTCCAGGTATAATTCAGCAGCTCTGGCTTTGAACCAAGCGGAGTTGTCTCTTTTGAGTCGTAGATCTCGCTCTCATCGTAGGAAAAATCATCGTCCCCACGATATATCCTATAGTTCGTCATCTTATAGATGTATTCCGCTATATCCAGCACCACTGAATCACCGACATCCGCATAAATGCTTTCGTAGTAGCTTTCATGATATCCGAAGATATCATCATAATCCAGCTTCTGGTTCTGATCCATATCATACCAGTTGGCAAAGGCGGTCATATCCGTCCCACCAAACACCATAGCTATAGCGAGAAAGATCGCCAGGCCCCGTTTCATAGAAAGCAATGCTTCCTTCCATTCTTGTCTCATGCAGTTCCTCCTTGTGACATTATTTATTAGCAGCGAAATGAAATCTGTCCGATCTTCATTCGCAGATGCTCAACAATCATCCAGATATTGCATCATTCTTATGTTTATGCACATAATCCTACTATAAAAGCAAGCAAAAATCAATGAATAATATTACCATTTTCACGGCATTTTTATGTTTTTATTGTGCGTAATCAAAAGCACCCTGGATTTCTCCAGGGTGCTTTTGCAATAGTGGGTCACAGGTACACGTCCCCAATGACCCACTTAGTATTTTACTTTTCCTTCTGCTACGGCTTTCAGGTGTTCACCGTAGGGGGACTTGCCATAGGCCTTTGCAGACTCCAACAGCTTTTGTTTTCCTATGAATCCGTTGATGTAGGCGATTTCTTCCGGCGCGCTTATCGTAATCCCCTGCCGTGATTGGATCATTTCTACAAAATTAGCTGCCTGAAGCAAACTGCTCATGGTTCCGGTGTCCAGCCAGGCGAATCCACGACCAAGAAGCTGTACATCCAGCAGTCCGTCGTTCAGGTACATCTCGTTGAGGGTGGTGATTTCCAGCTCACCGCGCGCGGATGGCTTTACCTGTTTGGCTCTGGCGCTCACTCCTGCCGGGTAGAAATATAACCCGGTCACCGCGTAGCTGCTCTTCGGATTCTTCGGCTTTTCTTCGATGCCCAGCGCTTTTCCGTTCTCATCGAACTCTACCACGCCGAAACGTTCCGGATCCGGAACGTAGTAACCGAATACCGTGGCTCTTCCATTTTCTTCCGCATCCTTGGCAGCGGCTTTTAACAACCTTCGGAAACCATTCCCGTAGAAAATGTTATCGCCAAGCACCATGGCGCCTGCTTCTTCGCCGAGAAACTCTTCGCCCAGAATAAACGCCTGCGCCAGGCCGTCCGGGCTAGGCTGTACACAGTAAGAAAGAGAGATGCCGAACTGACTGCCATTTCCCAGCAACGCTTCAAATCTGGGCGTGTCATCCGGCGTGCTGATGATCAGGATTTCCCGGATTCCCGCAAGCATCAATGTGCTTAACGAATAATAGATCATCGGCTTATCATAAATGGGCAGAAGCTGCTTACTGGTGACCTTCGTCAAAGGGTACAGACGCGTTCCGGAGCCTCCGGCCAGTACGATTCCTTTCATTGCCTTTTCCTTTCCTGCCTCATGGGCCATTTGTCCTGTGGTTGCCCACAGGAGATGGAATCAGAACTTAAATGTGTCCTTGATTCCGAGCCACTTTTGATCCTTTTCCGAAAGATTCAGCGGCACACCATCTACGGTATAGCCTTCTGCACTTGCCGTTCCCTTATACTCCCCTTCCAGCTTTGGCCATTGGATACCGATTTCCGGATCGTTCCAGGCCATGCCGCCTTCATCGTTGGGGTGATAGAAATCGTCGCACTTGTAGCAGAACTCGGCAGTATCGGAGAGAACCAGGAAACCATGGGCAAATCCGCGCGGGATCAAAAACTGCTTCTTGTTCTCCTCTGTTAGCAGCACACCATGGTATTTGCCATAGGTTGGGCTGTCCGCCCGAAGGTCTACCGCAACGTCAAACACCTCGCCTTTTATCACACGGACAAGCTTTGTCTGCGGATACTGCTTTTGAAAATGAAGGCCACGAAGAACACCTTTGGTGCTCATGCTCTGGTTGTCCTGTACAAAAACGATATTGATCCCTGCTTCCGCCATATCCCGCGCCGAGTATGTCTCCATAAAATAGCCCCGGTTATCGCCGTGCACTGCGGGCGTGATGACACAGAGGCCCTGAATGCCACCCACATTCTTTTCAACGGTTATCTGGCCCATGTTACAGCTCCGCCTCCTTTAAATATCTTGCCACGGCATCCTGCCATGTGGGCAGCGGAGTGAATCCAGCTTCGACCAGCTTGGACTTATCCAGCCGGGAGTTGAACGGCCGGGCTGCTTTAGA
>CAMNFR010000061.1 GCA_946537305.1 uncultured Lachnospiraceae bacterium
GTAAGAACCCCAGTGTTTATGCGGGTTCCCGAGATTCCGTTCATTATTCGTACTCTACCGTGGCGGGGGGCTTGGGGGTGTAATCGAACAGGACTCTGTTGATTCCAGGCACCTCGGTGGTAATGCGCTGTACCAGATGGTCAATAAAGGCGGGCTCCAGATGCTCCACCGTTACTTCCATAACGTCCGTGGTGTTGATGGCACGGATGATGCAGGGCCAGTTGAAGGTTCTCTTGCCGTCCGTCACGCCGGTGGACTTGAAGTCCGGCACTACGGTGAAATACTGCCATACTTTGCCGGCCAGGCCATGCTTGGCGAACTCTTCGCGCAGGATGGCGTCGGACTCACGTACGGCTTCCAGACGGTCACGGGTGATGGCGCCGGGGCAGCGCACGCCAAGGCCGGGGCCGGGGAAGGGCTGGCGTTCTACCATGCCTTCGGGCAGGCCAAGGGCACGGCCGACCTCGCGGACCTCATCCTTAAACAGAATACGGACAGGTTCTACCAGTTCAAAACGGGAGGCAATATCCTCCGGCAGACCGCCGGCATTGTGATGAGCCTTTACACCGGCTTCGCTTTCCAGGATATCCGGCCAGATCGTACCCTGTGCCAGGAAATCCACACCGTCCAGCTTTCTGGCTTCCTCTGCAAAAACATCAATGAACTCTTCGCCGATAATATGACGCTTCTGCTCCGGATCCGTCACACCGGCCAGCTTGTCCAGGAAACGATCTACAGCATCCACGTAGATCAGGTTAGCGTTCATTTCGTTGCGGAATACTTCGATGACCTGCTCTGGCTCTCCCTTTCTCAGAAGACCGTGATTGACATGTACACATACCAGCTGCTGTCCCACCGCTTTGATCAGCAGTGCAGCAACAACGGAGGAGTCCACGCCGCCGGACAGGGCCAGCAGCACCTTCTTATCACCGATCTGCTCCCGCAGAAGGGTCAGCTGCTCCTCAATATAGGCATTTGCCAGTTCAGGAGTATTGATTCTTGCCATGGATTCAGGGCGTACCAGTAATTGCTCCATCGTTATACCTCCAAGTATAATCATTCATAACTACGGAATGGTCTATATTCTATCCTGTTTTGACGAAGAATGCAACGATAATTTTAAAATTAATCATTCGCCGGCAGCAAGCGCCTGGGCTCTTTCCAGGCTTGCATATTCTCCGTTCTTCGCCAGCAGCTCCGCGCGGCTGCCCATCTCCGCGATATGCTGATGCTCTACCACGGCAATGCAGTCTGCATTCCGGATGGTGGAGAGCCTGTGTGCGATCACAATACAGGTCTTCCCCTCACTCAGCCGATCCAGGCTGGCCTGGATCTTCTGTTCCGTCACAGAATCCAGCGCAGAGGTCGCCTCATCCAGAATCAGAATCGGCGGGTTCTTCAGGAACACCCGGGCAATGGAAATCCGCTGCTTCTGTCCTCCGGAAAGCACAACACCACGCTCGCCGACAAAGGTATGATAGCCGTCCGGCATGTTCATGATCTCATCATGGATCTCTGCCATCTTAGCGGCAGCCGCCACCTCCAGATCCGTGGCATCCGGCCGTCCGTAGCGGATATTTTCCATGATCGTGCCTGCGAACATAAACACATCCTGCTGAATAATACCAATATTCTGACGCAGGCTTTCCTGCGTAATCTTCCGGACATCCATGCCGTCGATCGATACCGCGCCTCCCGTGACATCATAGAATCTGGGCAGCAGATGACACATGGTTGTCTTTCCGCCGCCGGAGGATCCCACCAGCGCAAAGGTCTGTCCCGGCTGAATTTCCACGTTGATATCCTTCAGCACTTCCGTGCCGTCGCCGTAGTGGAAATCCACGTGATCGTAGCGGATATGGCCTTCCACACGTTCCAGCCGCACCGCATCCGGTGCATCCTGGATCTCCGGCTCCGTGCGCATCAGCTCCAGGAAGCGTGAAAAACCTGCCGTTCCCTGTGTGTAGATTTCCATGAACTGCGCCAGCTTCCTCACCGGCGTGGTAAAGGTGGATACATACAGCGTAAAGGTCAGCAGGTCTACGATCGTCAGGTTCTCCCGCATCATCAGAATGCCGCCCACGGCGATCACCGCCACCTGCATCAGGCCGATAGTCGCTTCTATGCCGCCCATGAACAGGCCCATGGCTTTGTAATAGCCTACCTTGCTGGTCTTAAAATTCTCGTTGGCTACCGCAAACTTATCCTCTTCCGCCTGCTCATTGGCAAAGGCCTTGGAGGTCCGGATGCCGGAGATGCCGCTCTCGATGGCGGCATTGATCTCGCCGGTCTTCTTCTTGACCTCCTTGTTGGCTTCCCTCATGTGCATACGCTGACGCATGGAAAACCACAGAGAAAGGGGCAGCAGCACGATCAGCACCAGGGTCAGCTTCCAGTTGATGGTCAGCAGAATGATCACTGCGCCAAGAAGCGTCAGAGAGCAGGTCAGGATATTTTCCGGGCCATGATGTGCCAGCTCCACGATCTCGAACAGATCGTTGGTCACACGGCCCAGCAGTACGCCGGTCCGGTTCTTATCAAAAAAGCTGAAGGAAAGCTTCTGCATGTGCGCGAATACATCCGCACGCATGTCAGCCTCCACCCGGGTCCCCATACCATGACCGATGACCGTGACCTTATACTGAAAGTAGGCTCGCAGCAGATAGCTGGCCAGCACGATCATCATGGTCACAAAGAACGCCGTGTACATTTTCTCCGGCAGCAGCCGGTTCATGGCCTGGCGCGTCACATAGGGAAAAATCAGATCAACAGCGGCAATCAATACGGAAAGCCCCATATCCACGGCAAACATCCGTCTATGGGGCAGAATGTAAGAAATAAATACAGAAAGATCAGAGCGGGAAAAATCCCTCGTTCCGGATGATTTCATAAACACAATTCTTTCTAGCAGACCGGCATTTCTGTGGGAACAAGCTCCGGTTCCGCAATGCAGACTCTTCGCGTTTCATCAAAGGAGGGGTGCCATGTCACCATGACACCCTCCTCCGTCAGCTCCATGCTTTTATCGTATTCCCGGCCGTCGAAATCAAAACGCTGCGCCAGGCTCCCGTCCGGGGCGTATACAGAAAGCCGGGTATGTTTGGACAGTATGTAATCACTCACGCAGTAGCCTGCGTCGTCCTCCTCCCAGTACTCCTCCCAGACGTAGCGAAAAGCTGCTGTCTGCAGTTCCTGACTGATCAGGATCTCGTCTTCTCTGTGCATCATATCAGCGGCAGGCCTTGTAGATAGCAACAATATCATCGTAGTCCAGCACCTTGAAGGAACCGATCTTCCGCTTTCTGTCATAGGTGCATTCGGTCGCGATTGCTTCAATCTCCTCATCCGTGGGCTCATGTCCCAGAAGCTCTGTCAGGCTCAGAGGCATGCCCACGCTCTTAAAGAAGGCGTTGGTGCACTCGATGCCCGCTTCGGAAGCTTTCATGTCATCCTCCTCCGTGATGCCGTACACCTTGCGCGCGAACTGCGCAAAACGGGCAATATTGGCTTCGCGCACATAGCGAGCCCAGGCGGCCCATACGGCTGTCAGCGTAGCGCCGTGGGTGGAATCATACAGCGCGGAGATCGCCATGCCCAGCTGATGGCAGGCCCAGTCTCCTTCCCGGGGGGTATCTCCCTGCGCGCCGATTCCCGTCAGTCCCACATGGGAAACGCTGCCGCACCACATGATCTCGCTCATCGCCTCGTAATCCTGCGGGTCTTCCACGCCCTTCGGTCCGTACAGAATGATATCCCGGAACAGGCCTTCGGCCATCTCATCCGTCAGATGATTGCCGAGGATCGCAGCAAAGTAACGTTCGGAGGTATGCATAAAGATGTCCGCCGCGCCTGCACCTATCTGGTACTTCGGCAGGGTCATCGTCAGTTCCGGATTCATAATGGCGAACTTGCAGCGGTTAAAGTTATTATTAATGCCCCGCTTTGTCGGAGGAACCTTCAGATCGTTCGTCAGGACAGCCGAATTACTGGTCTCGGATCCGGCGGCAGAAATGGTCAGCACTGCACCGATGGGCAGGCTCTTTTCCACCTTGGTTCCGGTCCAGAAATCCCAGATGTCATGCTCCGGAGAGGCAACGGCGTGCGCCACGCCCTTGGCGGTATCCATAACGCTGCCGCCGCCGACGCCCAGAATAAAGTCCGCGTCAAATTCCAGGGCCGCCTTCACCATTTCCCGGGCCGTGGAGACCAGCGGATTAGGCACCACGCCGCCCATGGCAAGCATGGGGATGCCGGCTTCTTTCAGGTTCTCTTCGATCCGTCCGATCAGGCCGCTCTTCACAGCAGAATGACCGCCATAGATTACGAACACACGGGTCCCTCCGTATTTTTTGACCAGCTCAGCCGTGCGGTTCTCAGTATCTCTTCCAAAAACAATTTCCGTAGGAGCATAATAAACAAATTTTTCCATAATTTCCTCCTTTGTTTAGAGCTTCAGTGTAAGTGTTTTATTTTCCGGTATATACCGCCGGTATTTGACCCCCACCATGTCAAACATCCGCTTGGAGGCGATGGTAGAAGGGGAATCCATATATTTGTCGCTGACATAGACCAGCTCTTTTATGCCGCACTGAATGATCGCTTTGGCGCATTCATTGCAAGGGAAAAGTGTTACGTAGATCCGGGCTCCCTGAAGGGATCCGGCGCCATAATTTAAGATGGCATTCAGTTCCGCGTGACATACATAGGCATACTTGGTATCCAACATTTCGCCTTCGCGCTCCCAGGGCATTTCGTCATCGTCGCACCCGGTCGGCATGCCATTGTAACCGACAGAAAGAATCTTGTTGTTCTGATCCACAATGCAGGCACCCACCTGCGTATTATTATCCTTACTGCGCTCTGCTGAGAGCATGGCGATCCCCATAAAGTAGGAATCCCAGGAAATATAATCTTGCCGCTTCATGTCTGTCACTCCTCCCCGGCGGACGGGCTCCGCCCCGCGATACTTTGGTCATTATAGCACAGCGTTCAGGGCATTTCCACCCCCAAACGAGACGACTATGCCTGCCGGATCAGCCATGTGCGCACGGCCTCCTCCATCAGATCCAGGTGATAATCGAAGCAGTGGGTATCCCCGGGGATCCGGGCCAATTCTGCGTTTTCATACTCGGCGGCCGCCTTCTCTCCCACCTCAAAGGGCACGCTTTCATCCGCATCCCCATGAACGATCAGCACCGGTCCATTATAGGCTGCGATGGCTTCTTCCACATGAATGGTCTGGGCGATCCGCGCATAATTGCCGTCCAGGATTCGATCATCCCAGGATACCAGCTCATCCGGCACATGCTGCGGATCAAAGGTGATTCCCAGGAGTTGACCTGCTCTCGCCTGTTCCGGGATCATCGCCGCCGGCGACAGCGGGATCAGCCGCCGGACGGTGTCTCTCTTTAAGGCCGCCGCCAGCATGACCAGCAAGCCCCCCTGCGAGTGCCCGCAGAGATTGATTTCCGTCACCTGCGGCAGCGCTTTCGCGTAATCGATTACCGCCAGGGCATTCGTGATCCACTTGTACAGGGTGTGATCGCGGAACTGCCCGTCACTCTTCCCATGGCCATACATATCCACACGCAGCGTACCGTAGCCGCACTCACGCATCACCCGGGCTGCCGCCCGTATATGTTCCTCCTCACAGTCCCCGGTAAAACCATGGATCACAATGAACAGAGGATATTTTTCCGCTCCGTTCACCGGAGGCTCCAATACTGCATTAAGGCGAATTCCGTCGTTCAGAATATACATAACAGCCTCTTTCTACTTACATAGTTGTTCTTTTGCAACATCCATATTATGCCACATTGTGTCAGAGTATACAAGGGGTCAGATTTCTTCAGAAATTACTGATAATTGATCACTGCCGGAGATGTGCGTCATCAGACACACAGTATAAAAGCAGGGCGGCCATAGGGCCCCCCTGCTGCTTAGCGACCTATTAACAGGTACCGTCTCAGACCTATAACACCCGATATTTAACGGTATCTATTATAGATATAGAATCCATTATAATAGTTTTTCGCACTGGATCCATATTTCTTAGTCTTTGTAACTATCTTATAATAGTAATTCTTGTATTTAGCAAATTTCTTCCCTTTAAATTTCTTCACCGTATAGCTAGTCTTTTTAGACGAGAGTGTCGTAATTTTTTTATATCCAGATTTCTCCTTCTTGGACATATATACAACGTACTTACTGGCACCCTTTACTTTTTTCCAGGTGATCTTTACTGCATTGCCACTCTTAAGCTTAGCACTTTTTACGATTGGCTGAGGGACAATATTCTTGAATGCCGACCAGTTCCCGTAGTAAGTTGTATTATTGGCTGTAATATAGGGACGCACCCTTAATCTGGCAACACGATTAAACCCCGGGTAACTGCTCAAGTACAGTGAGGAACCATATCTTGTACCGCTTGAGATCACCTGATTACTGGTGTTGAGGATCTGATACTCATAGTAAGGAGAATAATTACCACTCGGAGCAGTCCAGGCGATTTCTAATCCTTTTTGATTCGAACAAAAATCATATCCACTAAAAGTAGTGACTGTTCCGGGCAAAGTATAACAATATGTTCCGCCAATCCAGCGTTTCCGCAGCTCACCGTTATAAGAGTAAACAAGATTCACTTCAATATAAATTTTGGCAGTTGACGGAAGGTTATAAAGATATGTCTGCGTTGTAGACAAATTGACTTTTCCAGAATTCGTCAAACTGCTGCTGCTTTCTCCCCAACTTACTTCATAATACAAGTCCTGATAATCTGAATATGTACTGGAATATGCATCCCAACTAAAATCAATACGATTTGCTGACGCTTGTGTTTGTCTTACGGCTGCCTCAACAGAAACGCCTCCCACAAACAGAAATGCAATTGCCAAGATCGGCAGCAGTAATTTACACCAACGTTTTTTCATATCTTAACTCCTCCTCATAACTTCTAAATACAAAGAAGTCAACTGTATACATTAAGACAATATCATATATTTTATTGTTTTGCAACAAATATTCGCTATTTCTATACTATCTCTCTCGTATAAAAACCTACCTTATTTAACACTTTTTGTTGACACGATTATGACAGTCGTGATATATTTAAGCCAGTAATCGTTTAAGTATGCCCTATTTAAACAAGCAAATACATATTATAGGAGGAAGCAAAATGAAACACGCGAAACTTTTTCTGAGCATGATTCTCCTGGGTCTTTTCCTGCTGGTTCCCGTAAAGCAGGTGCAGGCCTATGCGAAAATCGAGCAAGCCAGCCAGACACAGACCAGTATCACTATCAAATGGACGGATCCCAACGCTGACTCCAGTTCCTACACCACCACCGGCTACGAACTGCGTTATCAGCCTTATGCGGACGACACTAAGCTGTTGGAGTCCCAAGCACCCGTGAAGCTCCCCGCTTCCGCCACCAGCTATACCATTACCGGCCTGAAGCCCGGAACCAAATACCGTGTCAGACTATCTTACAGCTACAGCAGCAAATACGGCTCATACAACAGCACCGTTTCCGGCGGCTATGACCTGTTTACCGCTCCCGGAAAGGTGACAGGTGTTAACCAGAAAAGATGGTGGCATTGGGCACTTGCCGTTGATTTCACCTGGGATAAGCAGGATGCCTGCCAGTATGAATGGAAAGTGACCACGCACAAAGGAAAAGCTTTTGCGCAAGGCACCTCTACTTATTCAAACAGTGCTTCTGCCTCTAAGATCTCCAACAGCATGACCTACATTGCTCAGGTTCGCGCCTTTGTAAAAAACCCCACCACCGGTGCCGTAATCTACGGTGACTGGTCGGACAAGGCTTATCTGTTCGGCCAGCCGATGCTGACGGAAAAAAGCTGCAAGGTCTCCGGTAAGAAGATGACCGTTAAATGGGGCAAGATTGATGGCATGACCAAGTATAAAGTCTATGTATCTACCAAGAAGGACAGCGGTTACAAAGCAGCTAAGACACTGAAGAAGAGCAAAAAATCCGTTACCTTTAATAAAAAGGCCGGCAAGATCAAAATCAAGAAGAACAAGACCTACTACGTGTATGTACAGGGCATCAAAAAAGTTGGCTCCCGCACCTATACCAGCGGCGTAAACTACGTATGGCAGATCAAGAAGAAGAAGTGCAAACTGCTGTATATCAACAATAATTAACAAGATACTGTAAAAGCGGAGACAGGACCCTTACAGCACTCTTATGGAGCTGCTGAAGGGTCCTGTCTCCGTTTTTAGGTTGTTGTTTTCGGAACCATCCACGAAATCCCACCTTGACATACACCGCCGAAGATGGTACCTTCTTCTTGCTGCATTTTGGACTAGATTTTTTAGCAAGGATTGATAACGGATGAAACGTGATCTGCTGGCGGAGCTGCGGAATAATAATGAATTGGCGAACCGGGATCTGTTCCGGCTGATCGCCACGCTCAGTCTGCCGGCGATTCTGGCGGAATTCACCAATACAGCTATGGAGTACGTAGACGCTTCCATGGTTGGGCATCTAGGCGCGGAGGCGGCCGCCTCTGTCGGTCTGGTAGCATCCAGCACCTGGCTCTTCTACGGGCTCTGCAACGCCTTAAATATTGGTTTTACCGTACAGGTAGCGCAGGCCATCGGCGCCGGAGATGATCAGAATGCCCGCGGACTGGTGCGGCAGGGACTGCTGCTCTCTCTGGGTGTCAGTTTCTTCTGGGCCGTCCTGTGCATCGCCATTTCCGGTTCATTGCCGCTTTTTCTTGGCGGAGCCCCGGAAATTCAGGCCGGAGCCACTTCTTATTTCCGCGTTGTCTCTGCTTCTATGGTGATCTGTGGACCGCTCTACATGTCCGTGGGCTGTCTGGAGGCCTCCGGAGATATAAAGACGTCTGCCCGCATCAATATATTGATGTGTTTTCTGAATGTCATCTTTAACGGCCTGTTGATCTTTCCGACGCAGACCTATCATCCCGCGGGAATCAGCATTACGCTTCCCGGCGCCGGGCTGGGGATCCTGGGGGCAGCACTCGGCACCATGATGTCCGACATCGTGGGACTGGTGCTCATTTTAACGGCTCTGCTGGTGCGCTCCGAAAAGCTGCATATCAGAACCGCAGAAAAGCTTTCCTTTAATCCCCGACAGATCCGTACGGCGTTTCGCCTGGCGCTTCCTGTTGCATTACAGCAGGCTATTTTAAGCGGCGCTCAGGTCATGCTGACACGAATTGTTTCTCCGCTAGGCACTGTGGCTGTCGCCGCCAACTCCTTCTCCGTGACAGCAGAGGGATTCTGCTACATGCCAGGCTTTGGCGTGGGCGTAGCCGCTTCCACAGTCATCGGGCAGAGCATTGGTGCCAGACGAAAAGATCTTACCAAACGCCTGGCGTGGATCGTTACAGCCCTCGGAATTGGGATCATGACCGTTTCCGGCATTCTTCTGTATATCTTTGCTCCGTTTATGATCGGCATTTTAACACCAGATCCTGCTATTAAGGAACTGGGTGTCACAGTGCTCCGCATAGAAGCATTCGCCGAACCGCTATTTGGAGCTTCCATTGTTGTAAACGGCGTGCTGCGCGGCGCCGGGGATACAAAAGTGCCCAGTTTCATTAACTTCTGCAGCATGTGGCTGATCCGCCTTCCGTTGGCGGCGCTGTTTGCCGGCACAGTCCCGGTCATCGCCGATTTCTTTGGCGGGACGCTCCCCACCGATTTAGGGCTGCGCGGAGTTTGGATCGCCATGGCTATCGAGCTGTGCATCCGTGGCAGCCTGTTCCTGTTCCGACTCGCCAGGAAGCGCTGGGACCTGGTAACTGCGCTGTGACGTATTCCCATCACTTTCGCTTCGCTTAGAAGGAAAATGGGTCAAAGGGGACGTTTACAAATGACCCACTAAAGCGTTAACGCTGTAGTGGGTCATTTGTAAACGTCCCCTTTGACCCATTATTTACTGCCGGTGGCCGGACTCGAACCGGCACGGTTATTAGCCGCTTGATTTTGAGTCAAGTGCGTCTGCCAATTCCGCCACACCGGCGCAGTATCTGTTCGATTCACAGAACCGAACGTACCTATTCTAACACTACCGTGAAAGGTTGTCAATCAGGATTTCTGCTGTGCCTCCTCAATCGCTGCATGCGTGGTCTCGGCCCAGGAATATTGCCGCATGTATTCACCGCGGTACTGATCGATCTCACGGCCGGCCTTGCGGAGGTAATTATAATAATCACAGTCCACCTCCCGCACATCAATGGAAAGCTCATTCCAGCGGCGAATCAGAACCTGTTCGCACCCCACCCCCTGCAATGTCTCTTTGAGATCATGAATCAGATTACGCAGCTGCGTGCGCAGAGAAGCACTGTCCGGGCGATCCTCCCACAGGATAGCGATCAGTTCTCCCATAGTGCAAATCGACCCGCGGCGATCGACCAGATAAGCCAGCAGCTCTTTTGTCTTACTCCGCTTAAAATGAAGCGGAACCCCCCGAAAGAACGCTTCAAAATTCCCAAAGCACCGAATACGCAGCGGCGATCCCATGCCCGGGACCTTCTCCTGCGGTGTTGCGGAGCTTTCCGTTACCGCAGGGAGCGCTGTCTCGGTTGCATCCGACTCCACCGGGAAGCGCAGGTGCTTCAGGACCTGCACCAGTTCTTCCTTTCTGACCGGTTTCATCAGATAACCGCTTACGAACTGATGATGCGCTTCCAACGCATACTCCCTGTGGCCTGTCACATACACAATATTAATTCGCGGATTCAGCCGCTGCATGTCCGTAGCCAGAAGCAAGCCGTTCCGTCCGGGCATCTCAATATCCAGAAAGGCCGCATCCACCGAATGAGACGCCTGATATTGCAGCGCATCTTCCGGATTCACAAAACCTATATGCGTTCCTTCCGGATCCACAGCCAACAGCATCTTTAAAAGTGCATTGACTGCCAGCTGCCGGTCATCCACAACTACAGTATTCATAGAAGCTATCTCCTCAAGCAAAAACGATCTTTCACGCCTTTGTTAAAATCTTAGCATTTCCCCTGTATCATATCTGTATCTTACAGATTATCATATTCGAAATCAAGCAGGAATATGTATAATAATTCGCGTTCCTTCTGATGATGATTGGATGGTAAGGAAACCTCCGCACTGAGCCTCCAGCCTGTCACGCACATTTTGAAGGCCGATGGATTTACGGCTGCCCTGCTGTACAGTCTGTTCCCGAAAGCCGGAGCCATCATCGCTGACAGCGATACATATTTCCTGCTCTTCCCGCCAGCTTTCGATCTGCACCAACCCTCCACTGATTCCCTTGAGCCCATGCCGGATAGCATTTTCTACCAACGGTTCTACTGTCAGTGCCGGCAGCACAAAATCCTTTTCTTTTAAATCGTATACGATATCAAAATTCCGGCTGCCATCTGCCTGCTCCAGGGCTACATAGTGCTTTACGTTTTCCAACTCATGTTCAAACGGAATCATCTCATTCGAATTCATGGCATCCAGATTATCTCTCAGATAATCTGCGAAATCCTGTACAGCTTGCTCCGCTCGTTGAGGATCTTCCGCACACAACTCTTTTATGACCAGCAAGGAATTAAACAGAAAATGAGGATGAATCTGCCAGGTCAGATGTTCTACCCGGCTTTTTTCCAGTCTCAGGTTATTCTCCCACGTTCTCTTCTCCAACGCCATATGAATGTTGATATAGATCAGATAGATACTCGTGACCATCGCGGGATACAAAAAACCGAACTGTGGAAAGGGAATATCCGCCAAAGCAGCCAAAAGGATAATGCCAAGGTATATGATCAGTCTCTTGCGGAGCCCTATATCAAGCTTCCGCACCTGATACAACGGATAGACCTGAAGTGTCAAGATCAACACCTGCAGAACCATCACAATATCTGTCAAAGAATGAAATCTGCCGTAAAAAATATGATTGTATGAATCAAGCCAGAAAAGAGTATGTGTAAAATAGCTGCTTAACAGCATGATAATAAAAAATATACCAAGCGTAACACGTAACGCTGTAAGATATCGGTTGACAGGCAGAAGTCTGTCCGAATTACTGAAATCTGTCCGTAGATAGCGCAAATAAAACGCGAAGGTTGATGTCGCGCAGATATATTTTAATCCCAGTCCTGACAAAATGAGGAAACGGGGAAATAATCCCTGCGTTCCAATGAACAGGCGAGTAACAAGATCAGAGGCCACGGTAACCGTTAAAAGCATCAGCACACGGATCAATCGGATTGTGCTTTTATCTTTTTGCGGCAGATGCACATTAGAATACAAAAGAAGAAATACCAGAGCCAGCGTAAATATATCACTGGTGATCATGATCGCTCTGTAATCCAACTGCCGTCACCCCCCCTTGATCTGGATAAAAACTCACAAAAGAAAAGCAGGAATCAGAAGATTCCTGCCATCAAGCTGATAACCAGATTCGAACTGGTGACCTCATCCTTACCAAGGATGCGCTCTACCTGCTGAGCTATATCAGCA
>CAMNFR010000062.1 GCA_946537305.1 uncultured Lachnospiraceae bacterium
CAATGTTCCCTCAGACAGAATCGGTAAAACGCTTTATACTTTTTGCAAAGAAGTACTATAAGCAGGCATAAATAAGACCCCCGGTCGGATCCATGAATCCGACCGGGGGTCTTTTTATCATAAGAAATACAGAAAGAGTGAGGAATGCTGTGCGAACAGGTTGATAATTTACAGCTGATTTTTCTGTATTCTTATTTCAATAGAAAGGTTTTGGGATTACAGGGCGAACTCTTCAGCGTCATCTACTTCCGCATCGAATTCATCAACCAGGTAATCTACCAGCTCCTGAGCTGCTTCCTTGCACTCGGGAAGGCATTTCACGCTTACCTCCTCTGGCTTTACATTCAGCTCCATGGCATTCTTTTTCAGATAGGTGTAGGTCTCTGCCATTTCCTCTGCATCAGTGGCAGTAGGGCAGAAAAAGACGACCTTGTTCTCGCCGCAGCAGGCCTTCAGCTCTTCCAGCTTGTCATAGCCGGCATCCACCTTGCCGCCGGTCACATAGATGACCGCGGGGCGGGGGTTGCACTTGACCATCTGCTTACCGATCAGGATAACGGTACGTTCTTTCATATCGCTCTCGGGATCGATCACAATACCTTTTCCATCATATTCGTAAACGTCAACCTTCATAATAAACTCCTTTTCGTATCAATCTTATTCAATACCGAATTTCTTCTTAAAGGCTTCCTTGTAAGCTTCTACGACCCAAGGTCTTCTCAGATCATACTTCCAGCAGTAATCAAGTTCATCGTCGTACATCTTCAGCACCTGATCGGAGTAGTCGTTTCTCTCGCCGCACATCTTTACGGAAGCCCAAACGGCGTTGTTGTGAATGGCGCCGCCGTATACATGCAGCTCGGTGAAGCAGTGTGCTTTGATCAGCTTGCCGTAGAATTCCAGGTTATGCAGGATATCGGGGTCCATTTCGGACTGATGCATAAAGGTAGGCGGGAAACCAATGCAATCTTCCACGGTGGCATGGTTGGGCATAGCCTCCGGACCAACGCGCATGGAGTTGAAGTTGCGTCCCAGGTACTGCATCAGAGCGTCATGCTGCTCCACGGAATCCCAGATACCGGTGTACCAGCCGTCGCCTTCCTTTTCAATATCATCGACCTGCGCAGAAACCGTTACGATACCGCGAGGGCTGTAGCCATATCTCTTCAGACGGAAAGCAGCCGCAATGCCCAGGTGGCCGCCGGAGCTGGAACCGGAGATGACAACCTTGTCGGGATGAATCTTGATCTCATCCGCATGGTCAATGGCCCACTTGTAGCCGGCGTGCAGATCGTTGATAGCGCCGGGATACTGTGCCTGCCAGCTCATACGATAAATGACTACGATACCGATGGCTTTATGCTTTTCACAGATCTCCTCGATCGGATAGGAATTCGGGTTGATGGCATAGATGCCGCCGCCGATGACATAGAACAGAGCACGGTTCTTGCGGGGCTTTGCGTTCTTGGGAGTGATGATCCAGACCTCGGCCTCGGTGTCAGGCTCTTCGGGGCAGCCGGGGACCATGATTTTCTTGATGTCGCAGGTGTGCTCTGCGGCCCACCACTGATCCATATACATTTTCTGGCGCGCATTACCGTTTTTCAGCTTTTCTTCCGCAGGGACATTGGGGTCATACATGGCAATGGAACCGGCGTTCAGTTCCGGATCGACATACCACAGTTCAGCTCCGTCCGGATGAGCCCATTTGGAGTCGTTCAGATCCAGAATGCGATCATTCTCTACCAGGAGTCCCTGCTTGTGAGCGGTTTTTTCGAAATATCTAGACATAACCATTCCTTTCTGCTGCCTGCCGACAGGCAGCTTCCCGACCTCGGGGTGCTGTGTGGATGAACCACGATCAACCTGTTGTTATCTAGTTATTATTAAAACAAAAATCATATGATTTGTCATCGGATATTAGTTTAAACCAACCGCTTGCAATTGAACCAGTGTTCAATTATAATGTATTGGCAAGGGGGTATAAACCATGGAATCTGTAATGACGTCAATACAGCGCCTGGCGCAGCATCTTTCGCGCTTTTCGCCGGTGTTGATCGAGAAGAATATCAAACCGGATATCTGGCTCACGGAGATGGCATATTATCAGCCCGGACAGAGGGAATTTGCAGAGAATTGCCTCTATATACGCAAAATAGAGGACGTTTTTGAACTGGAGATCCTAAAATATGATGCGAACCTCCTGCTGGTCACATCTTTCGGCAGTGCTGTTGAACATTTTACCAATCAGCGGGCGAATGTAATCGTTTTGACAGATGATATAAGTATGTTTGAGCTTTCAAACGAGCTGCAGGGCTTTGTTCTGGCCACCAGACAGTTCCGCGCGTTTGCTCCTCAGCTGATCGCTGAACTTTCGACGAACAACCGGCTGCGGAATTATCTGCAGATGATAGCTTCTCAGATGGAGCATCCCGTGGCCCTGTATGACAGTGCTTTCCAGTTGATTGCAAGTGAAAACCTTCCGAATGTGATCGATCCGGTTTGGTTCTATATTCAGCGCGCCGGAATTCCCCTGGAGTTTACGACGGCCTGGAGCGAAAAGATGGAATCAGCCTCAGAGGGGGAAATGGCACCTGCGCAGGGGAAGAATTCTGTTACGGATGCTATCCTGCATTATCTGCATCAGGATCTCCCGGATCTTCTGCCGACACTGGTATACCCCATTCTGTATGAGCATGGTCCGCTGCCGCGAAGGCTGCTGATGGCGCTGCGGGTAGATCAGACCAATGCCTATCTGGTGGAGGTGCCGGAGGCTGACAGACCCTTTACCAGCCGGGATGCAGCATTTCTGCATCTGGCAGCAGGCTTCCTTCAGTATTATATGTCCACCCAGTACCGCAGTCTTCAGCAGGACAGCATCGGCCGTCTGATTGAAGATGTGATCAATGAAAGCAATGCGGATGCCTTCCTGATGTTCGAGCGGGCCCGGAATCTGCAGTTTTTGATGGAGCAGGAGAACTATCTGCTTGTAATTTATACGGACCGGCCCATCGGCTTTCAGCAGCTGATCGGTATTATGCATGACCTGCGGGAAGAGACGCATGGCACAGCGGTGCTGATCGGTTCGGAGATCTTATTGTTTGTGAGAAAAAAGGATAAGTATAAAGAAAACAAAGAAAAGATCATGAAATTCTTTCGGAGCCGGAAGGATTTTCGATGCGCAGCCTCTACCATGTTCTCGAATATTGCGGGGCTGCGGGACGCCTATATTCAGTGCAGGGCGGCCAGAGAGCTTGGCGGCCGCATGCAGGTGGGCGGATTCTGGTTCGAATACGATGCGTATCGGGAGCTGCACTTTACCATGCACGCGCTCACAGAGAAGGACATTGAGTTTTTTTGCATTCCGGAAGCGAAAGAGATCGTACAATACGACCGCGCCCACAAAACGCAGTTTGCCTATACGCTGCTGCTGTATCTGAAAAATTTCAAGAATGGATCAACGGTGGCCAGCATTATGAATACACACAGGAATACCATGTTCTACCGCCTGGAGAAGATCGCATCACAGTTTGGACTGGATTACGATAATCCCACGCAGATGAACAATCTGTCCATGTCCTTTAATATTCTGGCGCCGCAGTACCCGGAGATTTTCCAGCAATAAAAGCGGCTATTCATACAGGCCAAAGTTGTCAGCCATCAGATCGATCAGGTAATAGTGCTCGTCGATGGCCTCCAGGCCGGAGGCTTTGTCACGGTCTAGCAGGCTCTGGTAGATCTTGCAGTGTGCATCGTGCAGTTTTTTGATGCCTTTTTCCGGCATGGAAAGGAGCACCTGCTGCACCCATTTCCGGTAGATATCCTCCATGGACCGCATGACCATCATGAGGAGAGGGTTGTCGGCCATCGAGATCAGCAGAAAATGAAATTCATTATCCAGCCGGATCTGCTCTTCGGGGGTGGACCGCAAAAAATCCTTCAGGACAGCCTTCATCTTCGGAAGAAGGCTGTTATTTTGATAATTGTGGAAGGCCATTTCATAGATGGCCAGATCCATGCTTTTACGAAATGCGTTGACATCCTTCATGGTGGCGATGCCCAGTAGCTGCAGCACATGAAAGGTCTGCGTAAAGCTGTTGCGAACGGTGCCGAAGGTATAGACCGGTTCATCCAGTGCTTTTTCGGCCAGGCCCATCTGCGAAAGTGCTTGGATGCCTGCTTCTGCCTCTTCCGGGGAAACGGACAGCCGGTCGGCCAGAATTTCGGCGGATGGTATGGGGTTGCCGACCGGGATCGCGCCTTGCCGAACCTGGTTCATGATATGATCGATTACTTTTTCGGTATTATCCATGAAAATGCCTGCTTTCCGATGTCTGCACGTCTGCAAAGTGTGTAAATCAGGGGACTTCCGCATTGCGGCAGCCCCCTGTCTATCAACCTGTTTTTTATGCCGCTATCGCGGCCGCACATGCCCGACGGGGCGTTCCTCTTACTCTTCGATCAGGCTGTCCTGTCCGGGCTCAGGGGTCTTTTCCAGCATATCCAGGGCTTTGGCCAGATGCTCTTCCCTGAATTTGAACTCCTGGGCCGGCGGCAGCTTGGGATTTCCGAATACATGCAGCACGCTGTTGCCCCGCAGGATGCGGTGCGCGCCGATGCCCTTGGAAATTTCTGTCAGATTGGTTACGTGGACGACCGGGATGCCGGCTCTTTCGATTTCTTTTGTCATTACTGCACCGCAGCGTGAGGAGGTCCCTCAGGTGGAGGTCAGGATGACTGCGTCCACGTTGTGGTCATGCAGATCCTGCGCGATCCCCTCTCCGAATTTTTTGCCCATCTCCATGGGGGTCATAACACCGGCGGTGGTGTAATAGAAGCTCAGCAGATCGCCGATCTTGCCTTTCTTCTTCAGATCCAGGGCGGCGTCCACGGGGACCAGACGGTTCGGGTCCGCATTGACAAACGCGTTGTTGTAGCCCTGGTGGCTGACCTCGTAATCACCCGGGATCAGGCGGTCGCCTTCACTGATGGGATAGTGGTTAAAGGTTTTGGAGTTGGTGGGCACCATATGGTCCGGATTGCCCTTGGGTACCAGGCCGCCGTCGGTGACGATGGCGATTCTGGCCTCGGAAAGCGGCTTGCTCAGCACGGGCAGCGGAATCTCCTCGTGGTTGGGCATCATGACCTCGGTGCGGAACGGCTTGCCGTAGTATTTCGCCAGCAGCATATCCACGCCGCGCTTGGAAGCAGGGATGGAATAGTTGATCTCGATGGCGGGGCCGGAACCATGGTACAGTTCCTTTTTGCCGCTGCCGATAGGCTCTCCGGCGACCAGCCGCTTGGCAAAGGATGCCAGGAAAGGCAGGGCCTTTCTCATGCCGGCGGCATTGTTGATCGTCTGCAGGATATAGCAGCGGTCCTTATACAGATCGGTGCCGGGGTTTTCGCTGTAAAGAGCGGTGACCGCCGGAATCTTCATCTGTTCTGTTACATAGGCGGTAGCGGCGCCGCAGCCGATGCCGTAACGTCCGGCATTAAAGCCAGGGCCGGCAACAAAAAGCTGAGCGTCATACTTGCGGATGATCTTGTCAAACTCAGCAAGGATCTCGTCCGTGTTCTCTGCGATGGTATTATCGCCGCAGATGATGGTCGCGACGATCTGATAATCACTGCCGAGTTCCTTCTGGAGCCCCAGGCCGGGGCCGACCGGTTTTTCTTCGACCGATATACCAACACTGGCAGTTTCTTCGCCGCCCATGCCGGCAAAGAACTGGTTGATATAATGGACGACTCTGATCTTATCAGCCATGTTTTCCTCCTTCAATCATTCCTATTTTGCAAACGGCAGATCCGCGTCTGTGGTGACGTAGCAGTCGCCCAGCTGCGACCAGATGCCCTGGTACGCGAAGTTTGTCGTATGAACAAATGCTTCTTTTGTATCGATGCCCATCAGAGAAGGTACATTGGAGCCCTCGCCGATCACGCGGTCTACGGCCGGATGATGCAGGTCATAGTTGCGGCCGCTGTTGATCACGGCGTCGATCTTGGGATCGGAGATAACCAGCATGTCGCCGGGCTTGTCGTTTGAGACGGCGGAGAGGTTCATGACGCAGGTCATGCCCATCTTCTGCTCCCAGTTGAAGGCCAGCGCCTGGTCCAGCTGGCAGTGACCCATGCCGGACTTGTTTACGATCACGCAGTCCGCGCCGAGCGTTTCTTTCAGCAGCGTGGAGGAGATCATGCCCATGGTATCCTTGCCATCGATCTTCATTACGTTGTTGGAGAAGACGACGCCGACAAACTCCAGATCCTTGCCGTGGCGGTTCAGAAGCTCTTTGATGTACAGCTCCTCCTGCAGGAAATAGTTGGGCTCCCAATAGCGCCAGATCATAGCGCCGTCCAGGATTTCTGTGGGCTGCACCACGATGGGCAGAAAGTTCAGCGCGCTCTGGCCGTAATACAGGAAGTTCCATGTATCGTGGGAAGCCATGTGTACCACGTGGTAGGCCACCTTCGGCAGGGGCTTTCCATCCGGACCGGGGCCGACGGGGGTGCCGAACTCATAGGTCTTGGTCTCGTCGGGGGTCAGGCCGATGGCAAGCTTGGCCAGAAATACGTTGATGGCCAGGGAGGCATACTTCAGGGCCTCGCAGTAGCTTTCGTCGCTCACGCCCGGTGCCGGCTTGGCATCCAGTATTACATGGTAGTGACGGGAGAAGTTGGAATATTTTCCTGTCTCGCCGCCCATGTCCAGATAATACTTGATGTTGCACTTGGCGTAGTAAATGTCGGAAACCAGAACGCCCTTCAGAGCAACGGTGCGGCCCTCGCCCATGGGCGCCAGCTTGCCGTAGATGCCGGGATAGGTGGTTTCCGGCGCGTCTGCCTTACAGCGGGGCTGCATGCAGTCGTGGATGCTCAGGATACGGCAGCTCTCCCCAGGAGAGGCGATCTTGATATCCGTTTCGCCGAACAGCTCACTGCTTGCCAGTGCCAGAAGCTCTTCTTTGTTCACGGTCAGGACGCCGTCCTGCAGGGCCGTGGAATCGCCGAATTTTACTTCTTTGATGTGGATATAGTCGATCTGCAGTTTCTTGCTCATATCACAGAAATCCTCCTTTCATGAGAACGGATATGCTCTATTTATCAGGTTTCAGCCGGAACTGGTCTTATTTTCCGGTAGTCTGCCTGGATACGCAACAAACAAGGGATTTACAGTGTCCTGTTTTGGGACACATCAGCGTTTTGTTCAGGAAGGGATTCTTTCAGCATACGGCTGCCCGCAGCCGCAGTATATTTGGGGTTGCAGCACCTTTTTCCGCGCGGGGCTCCTGCATAATTTTGAAAAGCTCGCTCTGTACGCGGATGATCTTGTTGACCTGGTCGAAATACGACATGAAATTATTCTGCATGCCGTGGTGCACCCAGTCTCTCATAACGCCTACCAGGGCGTGCGCATTCATCTTGGCGTATACGCTGATTTCGTAATCGCCCAGTGCGGCCCTTTCCTGATTCAGGGAGGAGGCAATATTCACTTTCCAGAGCTCGTAATAGAAATCTGTGAAGAATTCATACAGAGAATTCTGTCCCTCGTATTGGAGACAGACATAGTAGAAGGGCTTTCGTTCGAACATCATTTGGCAAACAGAAATAAACGTCTCTGCCAGGTGATGAGGGTCATCATAGGCAGTCACGTTTTCTTCCAGATCGCCACGGACGATCCAGTCCATCAGTTCGTACTTATCTCTGAAATGATAATAGAAAGTGTTGCGGCTGATACCGCATTCCTGTGTAATGTCCTTGACCGAGATCTTGGAGAACGACCGATCAGACAGCAGGCGTGAAAAGGCTGTCCGGATCGCTTCCTTAGTAATTCGATTGCTTGACATAAGGCACTCCATCCTTCCGTAACGCAAATCAACCTGTCCGCACAGCATTCCGAAAAGATAGCGTGAATTTATAGATATCACCTATATATAAAGAATATAATGATAATTTCCAATAAGAATCATAGTGCTTCAAAATTGATTTGTCAATTGCCTGTGAGCTTTAAATAATCACAAAATGACATTTTTTGAACATATATGCAAATTGCGCAAATATTGAACATACAAGATTGATCGCTCTTTTTGTGTGTCAAAAATCTGTGCATATTGTGTTCTTGTCTAATTGTTTTTTGAACGAGAGGTCCTAGAATGAGAGCATCACCGGAACCAAGTAGTGAGGAATGCTGTGCGATGGTGACTCATTTTAGGAGAGGAGAATTATATGTATGCATTGATTGCTGCCGTCCCCATTCTGCTGACGGTCGTATTGATGGTGTTCTTTAACTGGCCGGCCAAACGTGCCCTGCTGCTTTCATGGGTCGTCGCGATGCTGGTGGCCATTGTTGTCTGGAAGATGAGCTTCCTGGAGTCCATTGCCCGTACACTCGCCGGATTCATGGGTGCGTTTGAAACCATCAGCATCATCTTCGGCGCCATTCTGCTGATGAATATCCTGAAGCAGTCCGGAGCTATGGCTTCTATCAACAACATGTTCCAGGGAATCACTGCGGACGCCCGTCTGCAGGCCGTGATCGTAGGATTCTGCTTTGCTGGCTTTATTGAAGGTACCGCTGGCTTCGGTACGCCTGCAGCGCTGGCAGCCCCTATTCTGATCAGCCTGGGTTTCCCGCCTCTGGCGGCGGCTTCTGTCTGTCTGATCTATAACTCGACCCCCGTGGAACCGGGTCCCGTGGGCGTGCCGCTGCTGACGGCCTCCAGCGTGGTATCCGATGCGGTCGCCAATCTGGGCGGAGATCCTGACAAGTTCACCAAGGTGCTGACCATCTGGACCTGTATTCCGCACATGATCGGCGGATTGTTCATCATCATGGCCGGCGTATTTGTGCTCTGCAAGGTGTTCGGCAAGAACCATTCCTTCAGCGATGCGGTGGAAGCGATTCCTTTCTGCCTGGCTACCGGCGTTTCTGTGGGCGTGATCTATCTGTTGATGGCCTTCTTTGCCGCTCCGGAGCTGGTCTCTATGATCGCCTTTATCTGCGGTATGTTCATTGCGATCTTCTTTGCGAAAAAGGGATTGTTCGTGCCGAAGCGTGTGTGGACCTTTGACGGCTACAAGGAATGGGGCGATAAGTCCTGGCAGTCCTCCAGCGTGGTTTCTTCCGTAAAGGACAAAGGCATGAGCCCGCTGATGGCATGGATGCCTTATATCATTATCTTTGTGATCCTGCTGATGACCCGTCTGAACGCTTTCGGGCTGAAGACCCTCTTCAACAACGATCCGTTTATTCTGAAGATCCACAATGTGCTGGGCTTCGAGAGCATCAACTGGGACTTCAAGTTCTTCTATAATCCCGGCATCATGCCCTTCGTGCTGATCGCCCTGCTCTGCATTCCCATGCATAAGATGTCCGGGGAAGAGGCAAAGCTTGCCATCAAGGAATCCTTCCGCATGGTATCCGGCGCGGCCGTAGCCCTGCTCTTCGGCGTGGCCATGGTCAATCTGTACCGCTATACCAGCAATGCAGCCATCGGTGCTACCGTGGCAGAGGCCGGTGTGACGGAATTCACCTTTACCAACAGCTCCATGCTTTATATCATGGCGCATGCGCTGGCGAACCTGTTCAAGGGAGCGTACTTCCTGATCGCGCCGCTGATCGGTGTGCTGGGAGCATTCATGTCCGGTTCGAATACCGTTTCCAATACCCTATTCGCGGCACTGCAGTTCGAGACCGCTACGCTGGTAGGCCTTTCCCAGGTCCTGATCGTGGCCCTGCAGGCCATGGGTGGTGCCATTGGAAATATGATCTGCGTAAATAATATTGTGGCTGTGTGTGCCACCACCGGCACCAACGGCAACGAGGGTAAGCTGATCAAGACCAATATCATCCCTTGCCTGTGCTACTCTCTGATTGTTGCGCTTATCGTGGGCGCATTGCTCTACTCGGGCGTCAACCCGATGCCGGAGCTGCTGCAGTAGCAGAGCATTTGAACAGAATAGAAAAATGCACAAATAAAAACCGACAAGACCCTCTGCCATGGCAGGGGGTCTTATGTTATGCTGAAAAAAAACAGGAGGCAGAGGAGGGGAAAATCGTGGAAAACAAAGAGAAAGTAATCCGCATCGATATGTTCCTGGATCTGATCTGTGAATGGTGCTATTTAAGCAAGACCATTCTGGATACGGTCCGGACCCGTTATCCGATTCAGATGGTGTACCATTTTGTGGAGATCCATCCGGATACGCCGCAGGGCGGGATGCCCATGAAATGGCATTCCAAGGATCCGGCACGGTTTTTTGCGACGATCCGCGCGGCCGGCGCCCCCTACGGGCTGACCATCTGTGACCGCTATATCTTCCCGAACACGCATGATATCCTGCGGGTGGCAGAGTATGCCAACGAGCACGGTCTGGCGGAACCGTTCATCCGGGCGGCGTGGCAGGCTCTGATGGCACAGGGGCGGAACCTGAGCGATCATGCAGTGATCGAAGAGGTGGCGAAAGCCGCTGGGCTGACGGCGGAGGATGTGCAGAGGGCGCTGCACCTGACGCAGTATGAGAAGCGCCTGACGTATAATGCGGAATATGCCTTTGCCAGCGGTACCGGCGGCAGCGTACCTGCCTATATAATAGATGGGAAATATCTGTTGACCGGCGTGGAGGACGATGAATCCTGGGCAGAGATCCTGGATAAGCTGATGGAATCCTGAGCCGCTTCCGGGTTTGGACAATTTTGGGCATTTTGTACAAACAAAAAACGCCTGTTTGATTTCTGGGCATATTGAAATATTGTCCTACGACGGCGCACGGTTTGTTCTTGCACGGTAAATTTATTTCAATTATGATAATTCCGGACAAAGCCGGGCGACCGGTGTAATATAGTAAATATCTACAGGAGGATTACCAATGGCAAAAGACAAATTTAGAATTCGCGACGACGTGAAGTGGGCACATCCCGAACTGGAAGTTGTATATGAGATGATGGGCAATTCCGTAGGATATGCCGAAGTCCTGCTGAACGACGATCTTTCCTTCGAGGAGAGACAGGAGTTTGCAGCTCACGCCGAGGATGGCTTTGCACAGTTCCTGCCGCCCTATGACTGGTCCCGCACTACAGAGTATGAGTGCCCCGGCTGCATTGATGAGCCCGATGCCCCGCCTGTAAAACTGCTGGTCGCCAATCCGAAGGGTCAGTGGAGATATAAGAGAAACAGCCCCTGCATCCTGATCATCCCCGGCGGCGGCCTGACCACCTGCTTCCGCTTTACCGCTGCCATCGAAGAGTGGGCCGACAAGTTCCGTGTGCCGGTAGCTACCCTGACCTATCGTACGCTGGTACAGGGCGCAGAGTATCCGCAGCCCGTGAATGACTGCGAAGCCGCCTACAACTTCCTGGTAGAGCATGCCAAAGAGCTGAACATCAGCCCGAACAAGATCATCCTGCACGGCAACAGCTCCGGCGGACATCTGTCCCTGGCTCTGTCTCACCGCCTGAAAAAGCGCGGCATCTGCCCTCGCGGCTGCCTGGTTTGGGTTCCGATCATCGACGACCGCGCACTGCCGCAGTATCGCTCCGCGAAGATCAACTCCGCATTCTGGGGCGGTTCTGACGCTGCGACCTCCGCTCGTCTGTACCTGGGCAAGCTGAACAACCAGTACGATATACCCGCAGAAGCATTCCCCGGCCGTGCGACCGTCGATGAGTGCGTGGGCCTGCCGCCTACATTCATCCATGCGATGATCAACGACACCGGTCTGGATCAGGCTATGGAATACACCAGTAAGCTGACGGCTGCCGGCGTATACTGCGAGCTGCATGCGTGGGGCGGATCCCAACACTGCTCCCTGTCCACCAGCGCGAACGTGACTGACAAGGACGATCCCGAAGCCTACTATGCTCAGCTGTTCAACCGCGTGAATGAGAAGGAATTCGAGGATATGTTCGAGTATGACCTCCGCAGACCTTGGACCGTTGAGGAGTGGAACGCAGAGGATTGATCCCTCGTAAAATTTCCATAAATGAATCGTTGTGTCAATATGGCAGATGTCCGTTTTCGGGCATCTGCCATATTTGAAAGTGAACCTGGCGATGTTTGTCATCGGGTCTGATTCTCTCAATCTGATACATTTTTATTATGGCCGCTCGCGGTGTGCTATGATAGAATGGAGATACCAACAGAGGGAGGATGATCCGATGAGAAAGCGAACGGAAAATTTACAGGCACAGGTGCGAAAGGATCCGGCCATATTCTGGACCAGACAGGTGACGGAGGTGGCAGAGGAGCTGGAGAAGACCGGCGTCTACCGGGTGAAAAAGGAATATATTGAAGCGAAGAATGATACGATTGCCGATTATTATCTGAAACTCTATCGGTGGTTCACACGGGAGGCGGGCCGCTACATCCGGATCCCTGCGGGCTGTGAATATCCCATTTGGATGAGCGTGGACGAAGCCAGCATGCTGCGCC
>CAMNFR010000063.1 GCA_946537305.1 uncultured Lachnospiraceae bacterium
GATAGTTCTGAACAAAAAATGTGACACGGGGACGTACCCAATGACCCACAAAAAAACAGTACCAATTTTCGTAGTATTGTGATATACTGAAAATGGGTCAGTAGGGACGTTTAGCTGTGACCCTTCAGTGTGGTAAAGTAAATACCTAAGCCTGCGACAGTCTGTCATCGACTATCGCAGGCTTTTTTGCGCCTTGTCCTCTGGTTGCTTGACGACCGGTGCGCTCAGTGTTCAAAAAATGTCCGCTCCGCAGAATTTACAACCCGCAGAAAAGATGGAATCTTAAAATATGTTAATTTTACGCGGGCTTTGGGCAATACAAAGGTCGTTTGAAGTGTTTACAACCCAGATTTTCTGGAATTCAACGTTTTTTCGAAAAAATCTGGGTTGTAAATATTTCCGGAGGTGGATATTTTGAACATTTTTGTCAGAGGACGATTTGGAAGCTAAAAATCCCCTGGTTATTTGGGATGTAAAATTGTTCAGAGGCCTTGGATTTGCACATTTTCTCGGAAGACGGCTCCGGTACAGGGTTTCCCAGAATAGAGATGGTCTATATCAATGGAGACAGGGGACGTACCTGTGTCTCCCTTTGCATCCTCTTCAGAGATATGTCGTCATTTCTCTTGACATCCTCGGATTAATCTAAGACAATATAGGTATCAATATTAAATGTTCTCCAGTCAAGATAAATAGGAGGTGCATCATGAGAAATAGAGTTCGCATTTTCAGTCTTCTTGCTGCATTTGCCCTGCTTGCAGCGATAGCGGTCCTGGCGGTACCGGGCACAGCGCAGGCGAAGGCAGGCAAGACCACAAAAGCGCCGGTCGAGCTGAAAAGTGGGAAGAAATACAAATCCTATGATATCACCGGTGACGGAAAAGCCGATAATCTGAAGATCAAGTACGTTACCGCGGAAAAGTCTTCCACCGGTGAGGCATATGCAAAGGTCTATGTGAACGGCAAGAAGAAAGCGACCTTCAAAATGCTGAAGGGCGGCTTTATCTACCTGATCGCTCCCACCAGCAAGAATGTCTTTCTGATGGTGGACAGCTACGGGTTCGGCTTTAATTCAGTGAATCTGTACAGCTGGAAGAGCGGCAAATTCCGCTCCGCCTACAAGAATTCTCTGGGCGAAAACGAGCTGGATCATATCGGCACGTACAAACTCAGCAAGAAAGAATTGTCCATGCTGGTGGTGGTCGGAAAACACCAGAATTTCATTAACATTGAGACCCATGACCCGGGCTTTATCGTAAAGTATAAGATCAAGAAAGGAAAGGTGACACTGAAATCCCGTTACGCAAAGATCCGGGATGATTACGAATGCATCGCCACGGCGCAGTACGCCTGGCAGATGAGCTCCTCCCCGAAGGAGAATGACGAAAAGGGACCGTCCCTGGTAGGCGGAGGCACGTATAAGGTCCTTCGGATGTACATCTCCAAAACAGGGAAGCCCTCCTTCGAGCTGGAATCCGAAGACGGCAAAAAAGGCTGGGTCACCTACGACATGTACACAGAATACGAAAAGCCGCTTCTGTATTAATGGGTCACAGCTAAACGTCCCCAATGACCCAACGTCCCCAATGACCCACAAAAAACCAGTACCAATCCTCGTAGTATTGTGATATACTAAAAATATCTAAAACGCCGGAAGATTTTTTCCGAGTCACAATATAAAGGGAGGAATGATCATGAATCTGTTGTCTGTACTGCTAACCTCGATGTTGTCTTCCACGGCAGTGGATGCTCTTTCCGGGAAGACCGGGCTTTCTAAATCGGTGGTCAAGAAGCTGGTGGCGCTGGCCATCCCGATTTTGCTGAAGTCTATGACTAGCAATGCGTCCTCTGCATCAGGTGCTTCGTCGCTGTTAGGCGCGTTGATGCAGCATACGAATAAGAATTCCTTTGCGGATCAGATCCAGGAAGCGGATACCGATGACGGCGGAAAGATCATTGGCCATATCCTTGGGTCCGATCAGGATAAGGTGGTAAAGGACCTGGCCGGCCAGAGCGGTGTCGGTGCGGATCAGGTGGCGGCTCTCCTTTCGGCCATGGCGCCCGCACTGATGAGCGGCGTTTCCCAGGCCAACCAGTCCCAGGCGAGCGCAGGCAGCCAGGGCGCGGACCTTTCCTCCATGCTTTCCCTCTTCGGCGGCATGGGCCAGCAGGCACAGCCTGAGGCGAAGCCTGCAGCCGGCGGCGTAGACGGAAGCGCCCTTCTTGGAGCTTTGTTCTCCAGCATGATGAAGAAATAAGAATAGAAAACCTTGCCGCACATGGCGCGCAAGACTCGCGAGCGAGTCTTGAAAAGGCAGGGGGCAGAGGGATGAAGAGAGAAGATGTGCGATATCATCAGTATATACAGATCCTGGAGGAGGAGCTGAAGCTTGCGATGGGCTGTACGGAGCCGATCGCCATTGCTTATGCTGCCGCCAGAGCTCGTGAGGAGCTGGGGGCCTTGCCGGAAAAAATGCTGGTGGAGGTCAGCGGCAACATCATTAAGAATGTCAAGAGCGTCGTGGTGCCGCACACCGGCGGACTGCGCGGCATTCCGGCGGCTGCGGCGGCCGGCGCTGTGGCAGGGGATGCCGAGGCGGAGCTGGAAGTGCTGTCCCGCGTCACGGAACAGGGAATCCGGGAGACGGCGGAGTTCCTGGAACGCGTCCCCATTGAAGTGCATCATATTGATCTGGGCCATATCTTTGATATCACGGTTACCGCATATCGGAATGAGGATGCGGCATCTGTCCGCATCGTGGACTATCATACGAACATTGTATCTGTCAAACGGAACGGGGAGGTGCTGCTGGAGAAGGAGGTAGTCTCCGAGAAGGAGGACCTTACCGACCGCACTTGCCTCTCCGTAGAAGGGATCGTGGAGTTCGCGGACATCGTGGACGTCGAGGCGGTCCGGGAGGTGCTCGGGCGGCAGATCCGTCTCAACATGGCCATCGCCGAGGAGGGGCTGAGACACAGCTACGGCGCCAACATCGGCAAGACGGTGCTGCGGGGCAGGGAATATGATATCAATTACAAGATGAGGGCGTGGGCGGCGGCCGGAAGTGACGCGCGGATGAACGGCTGTGAGATGCCGGTGGTCATCAATTCCGGCAGCGGCAACCAGGGCATTACGGCCAGTGTCCCCGTCATCGTCTTCGCCCGTGAGACCGGGAAGAGCGAGGAAGAACTTCTGCGCGCTCTCTGCGTGTCCAACCTGGTGACCATTCATCTGAAGACAGGCATCGGTCGTCTCTCCGCCTACTGCGGTGCCGTGAGCGCCGGCTGCGGCGCGGGAGCCGGCATCGCCTATCTGAAGGGCGGCCGGTTCGACATGATCGCCCACACCATCGTAAACGCGGTGGCGGTCGATTCCGGCATCATTTGCGACGGCGCCAAGGCCAGCTGCGCCGCCAAGATCGCCTCCGCCGTGGACGCGGGACTTCTGGGCCTCGCCATGTATGAGGACGGGAACCAGTTCTTCGGGGGAGAGGGGATCGTCCGGCGCGGCGTGGAGAACACCATCGCTAGCGTGAGCCGCCTGGCCAGCCTCGGTATGCTCCAGACAGATAAAGAAATTATTAAATTGATGCTGGAGAGTCAGGGGTAGTGTAAGAGCCCTTTAATGCAATATTTACACGAAAACAGGACCAAATCATGGATGATGGACGACATAGAGGAGTAGACTAAAAAAGAAACCCTGCGGCAGCGAAATGGCTGCCGCAGGGTTTTTCTTTCGGGCAGGAATTACTCCTCTCCGATGATATGCGCTTTCATCAGATTAGTGGCTACGGTCTCTCCCAGAGGGACGCCGGCGGTGATGACCACGGTGTCTCCTTTTTGTACCAGGCCCTCTTTATAGGCGACCTCGGTGGACAGAGAGAAGATCCGGTCGGTGGATTTTACCTCGCCGGTGAGGAAGGGGATTACGCCCCAGCAGAGATTCAGCCGGCGGCGGATCTTTTCGCGGGTGGTCAGCGCGCCCACGGGACATGCCGGACGGAACCGGGCGATCATCCGGGCAGTGTGACCGGAATTGGTCATGGTCAGAATCGCTTTCGCATCCAGATCCCGGGCCGTCAGACAGCTGGAGTGGGTGATGGCGTCGTTGATATTGTTCTGCGGCAGCACCTGTTTGGTCTCAAACTGATGCCAGAAGTCGATGGAATTTTCTGCTTCTGTGACGATGCGGTTCATTTCCGCCAGTGCTTCCGCGGGATAGGCGCCGCCGGCGGTCTCGCCAGAGAGCATAACGCAGGAGGTGCCGTCAAAGACCGCATTTGCTACGTCAGAGACCTCTGCACGGGTAGGGCGGGGATTTCGCATCATGGAGTCCAGCATCTGGGTGGCGGTGATGACGGGTTTTCCCGCCTGCAGTCCCTTTTGAATCATGGCTTTCTGCAGGATCGGCACGCGGGCCGCGGGGATTTCCACGCCCAGATCGCCTCTTGCCACCATGATGCCGTCGGAGACTGCCAGAATCTCGTCCAAATTGTCCACGCCCTCCTGATTTTCGATCTTGGCGATGATCTGGATATCATCCCCTCCGAAACGGTGCAGCACCTCGTGGATGGCTTTCACATCTTCTGCTCTTCGGATAAAGGAGGCGGCGATGAAGTCAAAATCCTGTTCCACACCGAAACGAATGTCGGCGATGTCCTGCTCTGTCAGGGCCGGCAGGTGGATGTGGGCGCCAGGAATGTTGATGGATTTGTTGGCGGAGAGCGTTCCCCCATTCACCACGATACAACGGATCTCAGACCCGACGATTTCCTGCACGGTGATGCCTACCAGGCCGTCGTCGATAAGAATGAGCTGGCCCGGCTCCAGTTCCTCTGGCAGATTGGCGTAGGTGACTGAGACACGGGTAGAATCGCCGATGATCTCCTCGGTGGTCAGGGTGAAGGAGGCTCCCGCCTTCAGTTCCACGGTCTTGGTTCCGAAGGTACGAATCCGGATCTCCGGTCCCTTGGTATCCAGAATGGTGGCGATGGGCATGCCCATGCCGTCGCGAATTCCCCGGAAGAGATTCAGCCGCTCCAGCTGCTCCTCATGATTTCCGTGGGAAAAATTGAACCTAGCTGCATTCATGCCGCCGCGGATCAGCGTGCGGATCATGGCAGGGTTGTCGGTGGAAGGTCCGAGCGTACAGATAATCTTGGTCTTTCTCAGGTTCATAGTCGATCTCCTTGTCGTTGTAGGGTGGCTTCTTTATACGATGTATTCTACATGAATATGAAAAATCGTCAATGTGTGCATGTGATATAATGCTTGTCAAATAATGCTTATAATAGGCTCTATAAGCCCTAAGAATATACTATAACGGCCTCACCGGGATGTCAATTCGAAGAAAACTGCATCAAAGAAAGGAGTAAAATACCTTTTGCCCCGGACATTATTTATGGTATCATAGAACTATCCGTTCAGAACATGATCTCTGAATGAAAACAGATATCAGGGGCTGCCCCCGGGGAGATCAATCTATGCAGGCATTGACGCAAAAAATCATCAACACACAGGATGGAGAGAAGACGATATCCGTTCATGCATGTGATATCCGGACACTGGATGTGGCGGTAGATGTTATGACTGTCTCTGCTTTTTACCGGAACTATGCCCCGACCCGGGGAACGCTGTTCGGGGCGCTGGCAGACAAGAATATTGATATTCATAAGCTCTCCGTTGATCCGGAGATCGATCTCCGGGAGCCGTGCAACATCTGGCTGTCGAGGGAGACGCCGCGTGCATCGCAGCTTCCCATCCGGCGGGTCGGCTGTATCGAGATGAGCTCTTATTCGCGGGATCGGAACAGCTGGCAGATGCAGGAGGCGTCTATGCTTGCCTCTGTTCAGGCGTATTTTCGGATGCTGGATATTGCCTCCATTGCGGGAATCCCCATTGAGCGCATCGTCCTGCCGATCCTGGGCACAGGCAATCAGCAGATTTCAGCGGATCTGATCATGACACCCATGTTGAACGAGTGCGTCAGCTTTCTAAAGAACAACCACCATGTCCGGCATATTATGATCGTGACCTATAATCAGGCTCTTGCGTTCAAATTTGGGATGATGCTGGAGCAATCCTACGCCTTCCGAAGCGAGTCGGTCATGAGCGCGCCGCCGAAGGCGCCTGCAGCCAAGGATGAGCTGGCTTTTATCAGTTATTCCTCGAAGGATAAAAACATCGCGGATAATCTGTGCGCCAAGCTGGAAGCCCGTGGAATCCGCGTCTGGTACGCGCCAAGGGATATCAGCGCCGGGGACTATGCGGGAGCAATTGTAGATGCCATCACCCGGTGTACAAAATTTGTCGTGATCCTGAGCCGGAACAGCATGAGATCCAATCATGTGCTGAACGAGATCGACCTGGCGTTTAACCGGATCTCCGGAGGCCTGCAATTCCTGCCGCTAAAGATGGATGAGGAAGAACTGGGGGGCTCATTCATGTATTATCTGTCCCGCCAGCACTGGATGGATGCGCATATCCCTCCGCTCGAAAAACGGCTGGAAGAATTTGCAGACCGGTGTTGTAAGGGGGCTGCCTCCGCGCAGCCGCCGCGTTAGTATTTAGTATATAGTAGAGGAAGTTTTCATACCATGCAGAAACATTCATCCCCGACGATGGTTCGGGATCTCACAGAGGGGCCGGTGGTCCCGCTATTACTACAATTTGCTTTCCCGCTCTTTGTGTCCAACGCGCTGCAGGCGATCTACAATCTGGTGGATATGGTGGTGGTGGGAAATTATATTGGGAAGGCGGGGATGTCCGCGGTGTCGATCGGCGGGGATATTCTGCATCTTCTGACCTTTGTCGCCATGGGATTTTCCTCCGCCGGGCAGGTGATCATCGCCCGGGCGGTGGGCGCCGGGCGGATGGACGAGGTGCGAAAGACCATCGGGACCATGTTCACCTTTCTGCTGGGGGCTTCACTGGCGATCGCCCTGGTATGCTTTTGTCTGCGGGATTCCATATTGCATTGGCTGAACACCCCGTCGGCTTCCTGGGATTTCGCCATGGATTATCTGGTGACCTGCACCTGCGGCCTGGTCTTTATTTATGGCTACAATATTGTCAGCGCCATCCTCCGCGGGATGGGAGACAGCAGACGCCCGTTCATGTTCATTGCCATCGCCGCGGTTTTGAATACGGTGCTGGATATCTGGTTCGTGAAATATGTGGGACTGGCTGTTTTCGGGGCAGCCCTGGCTACGGTCATCGGGCAGGGCGTCAGCTTTCTGTTTGCGCTGATTTATCTGTACCGCCGAAAGGAGAGCTTCGGGTTCGACTTTAAACCCGCCAGTTTTGCCATCGATCCGGTCACCTTCCGGAGACTTCTGTCCCTGGGCATTCCCATGGCCATTCAGTCGGCGGCCATCAGCTTTTCTAAGATTGTGCTGATGTCCTGGATTAACCTCTTCGACGTAACCTATTCCGCCCTGGCGGGCATCTTCAACAAGGTCAACACCATGTGCGGCGTGATCTCTCAGTCCTTCACCACGGCCGGAAGCTCCATGACCGGGCAGAACCTAGGCGCAAAAAAATACGGCCGCGTCAACCGGATTCTGATCACCATTCTGGCCATCGGCGTGGGGATCGCCCTGTGCTTCACGGGGGTGATGATCCTCTGGCCGGACGCAGTGTACGGGATCTTTACGCCGGACCCCGAGGTGTTGGGGGTAGCCGGCGTGCTGACGCTGCCGATCATTCTGAATTTCTACGGATCCGCCACCCGCAGCGCCAGCTTTTCCCTGATCAACGGTTCCGGACATTCAAAACTCAATCTGGCGGTCGCCATCATCGACGGTGTTATCAGCCGCATGGGGCTGGCCGCGCTGCTGGGATTCGCGCTGAAGCTGGATTGTTTCGGGTTCTGGATGGGAGATGCGCTGGCAGGCTTTATGCCCTTCGTAATCGGTGGGACCTTCTATCTGTCAGGTAAATGGAAAGAATAAAATGGGTCATTGGGGACGCTTAGCTGTGACCCACTAGTGCGCTAAAGTAAAAGCTAGCCAGTCTTGAATCTTTGGCATAATCTTGTATAATGATCATAGGACTGACTGTAAAGTTGAGTCACAGAGAAGAAAGGTGGTAGTTACAATGAAGAAAGATCTGGGCGTGGTTCAGGCAGTATATCCGATGCCGGTGCTGATGGTGGCGGCCTACGATGCGAATGAGAAGGTGAACGTCATGAATGTGGCGTGGGGTCAGATCTGCGATATGGATAAGATCATCCTTTTCATCGGTGAAGGAAAGAAGACCTGGCTGAACATTCAGGAGAGCAAGGCTTTTACCGTGGCCCTGGCCGATAAGGATCACATGGATGTGGCCGATTTCTTCGGGATCGCTTCCGGAAATAAGATCAACGACAAGTTCGAGCGAACCGGCTATCACGCGGTAAAGAGCGATAAGGTCCATGCGCCGATCATTGAAGAGTTCCCGGTCGTCATGGAGTGTGAGCTTCTGGAGTTCCTGCACACGGACCATGTGGACGGAATCGTCGGAAAGATCGTGAACGTGAAGGCAGAGGAAGCTGTCCTTTCCGAGAACGGCAAGGTAGATCCGCAGAAGCTGCAGGCGCTGATGTTCGACCAGTTCCAGAATGGATATTATCTGACCGGTGAGAAGGTAGGAAAAGCCTGGAACGCCGGCGCAGGCCTGATGAAGAAGTAAAGAGGGTTTATCGGCTCGAAAGCTATTGAAATTCCTTGCGGTTAGTTGTATATTACAGGTGGTTAGCTAGTTCTGACCACCTGGACCTTTCCATGTCCCCGCTGGTGTACGTCGGGATGTACGCGATTATTGTCGGCCTCTGCTTTGTGATCATACAAGCCCTGCAGCGGAAGATCCATCGCATATCCCCCGCCGAGATCCTGAAGCACCGCGAATAGATAGTATTGCTTTTGCCGAGAAAACTGAGAAATCGGGGACAGGTTCCGAATTCCCAAAATGGGAAACGGAACCTGTCCCCGATTTCTCAGTTTTATGATATAATAGGTGATGACGATTGACCACACCAGCGAGTCTTAAATTTATAGGGAGGATGAAATGGATATTCGCAATCGCCTGCAGGAAGGTAACCGCAATTATATGAAAACGTCCGACGCCACGCTGCGTATGGATACCGCCGAGAACGGGCAGCATCCCTACGCTATCGTGATCTGCTGCTCGGATTCCCGGGTGGTGCCGGAAAAGATCTTTTCCGCGGATCTTGGGGAACTGTTCGTAATCCGGGTGGCAGGAAATGTTCTTGACCGTCACCAGATCGGCAGCATCGAATATGCCGCGGAGCACTTGCACGTGCAGCACATCATCATGCTCGGACACACAGGCTGCGGTGCTGTGGCAGCCGCCCTCGCAGGCGGTGCAGGAGGATTTATCCGCTATATCACAGACGATATCCAGGAGGCGATCGGAGAGGAGCGCGATCCTGACCGGGCCTGCTGCCTGAATGTGCAGCACGGCGTCGAAAGGCTCCGGAAGGAATTCGCAGATCACCCCGAAATCCGCGACGTGGTGATTGAAGGCGCGGTGTATGACATCCGCAGCGGCGAGGTGCGGTGGCTGTAAAGGAGACAGGGGAGGAAAAGTGAATTCACAACTGATCAGAAGTGTGATGATTATGATATATATTTTGGGCATTCTCTCATTGGTTACCTTCATTCTGTTCGGGGTGGACAAGAGACGAGCCGTAAAACACAGATGGCGTATTTCCGAGGGGACTTTGCTGATCTTTTCTCTTTTTGGGGGGATCGGCGGTCTGCTCGGCATGATTTGCTTTCACCACAAAACAAGAAAATGGAAATTCCGGATCCTGGTGCCGCTGTTTGCAGTCCTGGATGCGATGCTGATCGTATTCTTGCTGTATATGTCCTCTTATTACCCGGCGGAGGACCTGGCGACCGGACACTATTCGGAAATTGTGCTGGACGGAGGCAATCACGCGCAGTTCGGAAATTACGGGACACAGCGCGGAGACGGAGCAGCTAAGATCACCGTGCAGGAGCAGCAGGAAAGAACGGTGGAAGAGATCGAAAGCTTTTTCGGGCAATGACATTGATTCTGATGTATCACTAAACAGACAGAGACGGGAGGATGGCTTCTTGAAGATTCTTTTGGTGGCGGTCAACGCGAAATATATCCATACGTGCCCGGCGATATACAGCCTGAAGGCCTGCGCGGACCTTCAGGAAATCCCGGATCTTGAAATCGCCATCGCGGAGTATACCATTAACGACCGTTACCAGGATGTGCTGGCGGGAATCATGGCGCACGGCGCGGATGTGATCGGTTTTTCTACCTATATCTGGAATGTGGACCGTGTGCGCCGCCTGATCCGGGATATCCGCCGCATAAGGGGCAAGGATGTTCAGCTCTGGGCCGGGGGCCCGGAAGCCACATACTATCCGGAGCCGTTCCTGCGGGAAGACGGGGCAGATCTGTGTATGCTGGGAGAAGGGGAAGAAGTGTTTTTCCAACTAGCGGCATGGGTTTGCCATGCACATGATTCTGAGGAAGAAAGCAGCAGTGTGGAAAGCACCGGTCTGGAAAACAACTATGTGGAAAGCACTGGTTTGGAAAGTGACAAGGCGAAAGGCGCGGTTGCCGAGTACCCCCACTTCTGCGGCATCGCCTTCCTGCAGAACGGAAATCTTATTTCCACAGGCCTGGCGGCGCCGGTGGATCTGGACCGGATCCCTTTCCTCTACCGGGATCTGACACTGTTTTCCAACCGGATTCTGTACTATGAATCCAGCCGCGGATGTCCCTTTTCGTGCGCCTATTGTCTGTCAGGAAGAGAGCGGGGAATCCGCTGCCGGAATCTGGATGTGGTGAAGCAGGAGCTGCAGTTTTTTCTGGATCAGCGGGTAAAGCAGGTCAAATTTATTGACCGGACTTTTAATGCGAGCGCGGATTTTGCGATGGAGATCTGGCGGTATCTGCGCGATCATGATAACGGGGAAACCAATTTTCATTTTGAGATAGAGGCGGACCGGATCACGGAGGAAGAGCTGGCACTGCTGCGGGAACTGAGGCCGGGGCTGATCCAGATGGAAATCGGCGTGCAGTCGGCCAACCCGGATACGCTGCGCAGCGTGCATCGACGGCCGGATCTGACCCGCATTGCGGAGGTGATGGAGGCGCTGGTGCCGCAGCAAAATATCAACCTGCATCTGGATCTGATCGCCGGTCTTCCCTTTGAGGGGATGGAGAGCTTTCGGAATTCTTTTAATACCGTTTATGCTATGCGGCCGCACCAGTTTCAGGTCGGTTTTCTGAAGCTGCTGAAGGGGACGGAGCTGTATGACAGGCGGGAGGAATATGGCCTGGTGTGCTCTGCGGATGCGCCTTATGAGGTCCTTCAGACCAAATGGCTGACCTATGAAGAGTTGGATCTGCTCCATCGCATCAGCGACCGGGTGGAAGAATATGTCAACACACAGGGGTTCCGCCGCAGCCTTCCGCTGGCGGAAAAGTTCTTCCCGGATGCTTTTGCGCTGTTTGAAGCCCTGGCGGAATACTACCGCAGAGAAGGATATGAGCAGAAAAGGCCGTCCGTATTTCAGCGGTACGAGATCTTCTCCGCGTTCCTGCGGGAATGCTGGGATGAACTGCGAGCGGAAGAGCGCCAGACGGCTGCAGATTCGTTGAAGTCTTTGAAGGGAGATTCGGAGGAAGAGAAAAGGTCAGACAATATGCCGGAGGCTTCGGAGGAAACGGAACTGCTAAATATTATGGAGACCGTCCGCCTGGATAAATATCTTCACACGCATCCCAGCCGCCGCATGACAGCGGAAGAAACATTCTGCTTCGGCGGGGAGGCGGTTCAGTTGAAGTTTGATTATCGGACCTGCTCCCCGGTAAACGGAGAGGCAGAAATGGAGCCGAAGGTAATCTAAAAAACAGATGATGGCCGTCGCACCATAGTGCGACAGCCTCGTCATTCCTCTACACTCGTCTGGTCGTAAATCGTGTTTTTTAGGTTCTATGTGTCCCTTTTTTGCGGATTCTTTTAACAATAATTAATATCTCTACAAACGGTTGGTCGTAAATGGGCTTTATTTACCTTTATGTGTCCCTTTGAACAAGACATAACTTAATTATATTAAACCGTGACCTAATTATATAAAGTGAATTAGGACACACACGGCTCGAAAAGGGCAATTTACGACCAAATTACCGTCTATATCAGTAGAGATACGACGATCCGCGACACATATTGTCAATGGATGTCTGGGAGGTGACATATATTGACGGTGGATGCCTAATGGGTGACATTTACAGCCTTTCTACCTGAATCAGGAACTGCAGCTCGTAGTCTTCTTTGGCGGAGTACTGGTATTCCGGCATGACAGCCGGTCCGCAGGCGCCGGTGCCGATGC
>CAMNFR010000064.1 GCA_946537305.1 uncultured Lachnospiraceae bacterium
CGATACCGGCCGGCGCCTCCAGCGTGATCATCTCCACGCCCTCGGCGATGGCGCTCTCCACCTCGCTGGGCAGGGCCGTCATATCCTCCAGGCGGCGGCGGTAGATAATGCTGACCTCCTCCGCGCCGGCGCGGACCGCCGTTCTGGCACAGTCCATGGCCACGTTCCCGCCGCCGATGACCGCTACCTTTTTCCCGGTAAAGTCTGGATATCTACCGTAACCGATCTCCCGCAGCAGATCCACGGCAGAATAAACGCCCTCCGCATCCACATGCTCCAGCCGCAGCTTCTTGCCGGCATGCGCGCCGATGGCCACATAGACGGCATCATATTCCGATTCCAGCCGCTTCATCTCTTCCGTCCCGATGACGGAATGATAGCGGACCTCGATATTCCCCACGCCAAGGATCGCTCGGATGTCCTCATCCAGCCGCTCCCTGGGGAAGCGGTAGGCCGGAATGCCATAGCGAAGCATGCCGCCAAGCTCGGTCTTTTCCTCAAAAATGACCACCTGATGGCCCATCAGCGCCAGGAAATACGCGCACGTAAGCCCGCTGGGGCCGCCTCCGACCACGGCGATCCGCCGCCCGGTATCCGGCAGGCGCGCCGGCGTCTTTACCGCATCTGCGGGGATCTGGTCCACCGCAAATTTCTTGATGCCCCGGATATTGATAGGCGCATCTATCAGGGTGCGGCGGCAGCGCTCCTCGCAGGGGTGCTCGCAGATCAGGGCACAGGCGGTGGGCAGCGGATTATCCTTCCGGATCATATTAATGGCGCCGGCATAATCGCCCTCTCCCACCAAGGCCACGTAGGCCGGCACATTGACGTGCGCCGGGCAAAAGGTCTCGCAGGGCACGTGCTGGGCGATCTCCGCCAGACATTCATGGCGTCGGATATGGCTTCTATATTCCTCTTCATAGGTCTTCAGGCTGCCAAGCACCTGCCCGGCGGCCTCATAGCCGATGGCACAGTCTGCCGTATCGCGGATCATCTCCGCCAGCAGGCGCATCTGCTCCAGGTCCTCTTCCTCCGCCTCACAGCGAACCACCTTCTGCAGCAGGGCCGTCAGCCGCGGGATGCCGTCCCGGCAGGGAACGCACTTGCCGCAGGTCTGCGCCTCGCTGGTCTGCAGCAGGGAAAGCTGCAGCGCCAGAGGACACATGCCCGGCGGCGCCGCTTCGATCCGTCTGGCAAAGGCCTTCAGATCATCTCCGATCCGGGTATCCGCGTTGGATAAAGGCCACACCTTTTCTCTACTCATCTCCCTTTTCCTCCGTCTGAAAACACCGACAGGAACACTCTTTCAGATAGCGCCGGTACTCCTCCGGTGTATTGATATTCATTAGCATAGGAATCAGCAACGGCTGCTCATCCACGGGGATGCAGCATATCTGCCTTCCGTGCAGCGCCGCGAGTATTTTCCGGTCGCCCCGCCGGATCGCATCTTCCAGCACGGGCGAAAGCCTGCGATGATACAGCCCGGCCAGCGGGTGGCACCTCCCCTGCAGCGTAGGGAACACGGCATCCGCGTTCTCCAGATCCGCCTGACTCCGCAGGAAATCGAACAGTTCCCATGTCAGGCACGGCATATCACAGGCCGCCGCCGCCGTCCAGTCGGTATCGGAAGCTGCCAGCCCGGCCTGCAGACCGGAAGCGGGCCCGGCGCCGGGATAAATGTCCGCGACCACCGGAATGCCCGGGAACCTTTCCCGCAGCGCATCCGGCCCGGAGATACGGATCGCATGCGCATGCGGCGTGAGTTCTTCGATCAGCCGCTCCAGAAAGCTTCCACTATCTCCGTCCTCGGTCAGTGCCAGGCTTCCTTTAAAACGCCCCTGCATGCGCCGGTTTTCACCCCCGGCCAGCAGCAGCACATCTATCTCCATCGATCTCTCCTCTACACAGGAATCACCGTCACCGCAGTTCCCCGGGGCAGCATCTCCGTTCCGGCGGGGATCTCCACCAGACAGTCGCAGCCGCCCAGCGACCGCAGATTCCCGGAATCCTGGGAACCGCTTGTCAGGCAGACCTCTCCCCCCTGCAGGACGCCCCGCAAATACCGGGTGACACGGCTTGCCTTGAAAAAATCCTGCTGCAGCACGGCCGTCTTCCTCTCGGGGACCAGATCTTCCCGGTGCGCCAGCCGCGCGATCACCGGGCGGACCAGCAGCTGCATGCCTGCATATACGCCGTAGGGATTGCCGGAAAGGCAGATCAGCGGCTTTCCCTGCGCCAGCGCGCAGAGCGTAGGCATGCCCGGTTTCATGGCGATCCGCCAGAACAGGCGCTCCGCCGGAATCAGAGGCAGCACATCGTGCATGATATCCTTTTTCCCCACGGATACGCCGCCGGTGGTGATCAGAATATCCGCCGTCTCCGCCAGCGCCCGCAGACGTTCCGCCACAACGGCCGGGTCGTCCGGCAGGCTTTCATGGGCAATGACGTCCGCCCCGAAAGAGCGCAGAAGACTGCCCGCGGTATACAGATTGGAATCGTAGATCTTCCCCGGTGTCAGGGGAACGCCCGGCTGCACGGTTTCATCTCCCGTGGTGATCAGGACCACCTTCGGGCGGCGGAACACCTTTACGCGACCCGCTCCCATGCCGGCCAGGATGGCCGTCTCTCCGGCCCGTATGCGGGTGCCCGCGGACAGCAGCCGGGTGCCGGCCGTATAGTCCTCCCCGCGGGGGCTGATGTTGTCCCGGTCCCCGCCGGAAGACAGGACCATAAGTTCACGGCCGTCCTCCATCATCCGGGTCTTTTCCTGCATCAGCACATAATCGGCTCCCGCCGGAACGGGCGCGCCGGTCATAATGCGAATGGCGGTACCTTCCGTCACGGTCTTTTCGGACACATGACCGGCACAGACCTCATCAATGACGGTCAGTCGCACGGGCGATTCCGGCGATGCCCCGGCGATATCCTCCGCGCGCAGGGCATAGCCATCCACAGCCGAGCGGGAAAAAGGCGGATAATCATACGCCGCACAGGCGTCCTCCGCCAGGACGCGGTCCTCCGCATGCCACAGATCCACGATCTGTGTGTCTTCCAGCGGATGTACCGTTTCCAGCATCCTGGCGACGGCATCCATTAATGTTATCTCAGACATTGTGTTTTGTTTCCTCTGTCAGCTTTTCCACGCGGATGGCGCAGACCTTGTACTCCGGCGTCGAGGATATGCTATCCAGCGCATCGATGGTCAGCCAGTTGGCGCCGTCCATATAGTGGAACGGCATCCAGCATTCGCCCTCGCGGGTCTTTTCTGACACCCGCGCCTGCGCCGTAATGCGCCCGCGGCGGGAGGATATTGCCACCATCTCCCCGTCCTCCACGTGGAGCCTGGCCGCATCCTTGGTGTGCATCTCTATAAAGGACCCGCCGGCGATCTCGCAGATGCCCTCGGTCTTATCGGTCATGGCACAGGCGTTGTAGTGATACAGAATACGCCCCGTCATGAGCAGCAGCGGGTAGGCTTCATCCGGCAGCTCCGTGGAGGGCTTGTAGGCCGCGGGGCGGAAATACCCCAGGCCCCGGGCAAATTTGCCCACATGCAGGATCGGCGTTCCGGGATGGTCCGGTGCGGGACAGGGCCACTGCAGACCGCGTCCGCCCACCTCTTCGCTGTCCAGCCGCGCGTGACTGATGCCGCCGAAGGACGGCGTCAGGGAGGATATCTCCTCCATGATCTGCGCCGGCGTCAGGTGCGGCTGCGCATAGCCCATGCGCCGCATGATCTCCGTAAAGATCCAGGTGTCGGGACGGGTCTCGCCCGCGATTTCCACGGCCTTTCTGACCCGCTGCACTCTGCGCTCGGTATTGGAGAAGGTCCCTTCCTTTTCCGCGTAGGAACGACCCGGCAGAATGACATCCGCCAGCTTGGCCGTCTCGGTCAGGAACAGCTCATCCACCACCAGGAAATCCAGGGAGGGCAGCGATTTGATGACATGGGCGGTGTTCGGGTCCGTGCGGACCGGGTCCTCGCCGAAGATCAGCAGGCCCTTGATCTCCCCGGTCTGCATCTTCGGGAAGCAGTCCGTGGCCTTGATGCCCGGCGTATGGTTCAGGGTCTTTCCCCAGGCCTTTTCGAATTTTTCCATGACCGCGGGATCGGTGAGTTTCTGGTAGCCCGGGAACTTCTCCGGATCTGCGCCCATGTCGCAGGCTCCCTGCACGTTATTCTGACCGCGGATGGGGTTGACGCCGCAGCCGGGACGCCCCAGCTTGCCGCACAGCATGGCCAGGTTGGACAGGGACATGACGCCCTCCGTGCCCGTGGAATGCTCGGTCACGCCCAGGCAGTACAGGATAGGCGCGCGCTCCGCCGTCGCATACAGGCGGGCGGCCTCTATCAGCCGGATGGGATCGATGCCGCAGATGGCCGCGGTCCGCTCCGGCGTGTAATCCTTGACCATCTCCCGCAGGGCTTCAAAATTTTCTGTTCTGTTTTCAATAAATGCCCGGTCCTCCAGGCCCTCCGCCAGGATGATATGCATCATGCCGTTGGCAAAGGCCACGTTGGTGCCCGGACGAAGCTTCAGATGAATGTTCGCTCGCGCCGCCAGGTCAATATCCCTGGGGTCGGCCACGATCAGCTTCGCGCCTCGCTCTACCGCCTGACGAAGCTGCATGCCCAGCACGGGATGCGCCTCTTCAGGATTCGATCCGATCAGAAGAATGACATCGGATTCTGTGGTGATGTCCCGGATGGTGTTGGTCATCGCTCCGGAACCTAACGTTGTTGCCAGCCCGGCAACCGTAGGAGCATGTCAGACACGCGCGCAGTTGTCGGTATTGTTGCTGTTAAACGCGGTCCGCACCATTTTCTGAAGCATATAGATGTCTTCATTGGTGGACCGGGAACAGGCAAAACCGGCCAGCGCCTCACCTCCGTATGTATTTCGGATCGCGGTAAATTTTTCGGCGACCAGATCCAGCGCCGTATCCCAGTCCGCGGGCTCAAACGCACCCGTTTCGGGATTCTTGATCAGGGGCGTGCGGATACGCTCCGGGGAATCAATAAAATCGAAGGAGCCGCTGCGGCCCTTCACGCAGAGCAGTCCGCGGTTGGAGGGGCCGTCCGCGCCTTCCACGTCCACCACGCGGCCGTCCTTTACGACCAGGTTCATCTGGCAGCCCACGGCGCAGTGCGGACATGTGGTCCGGACCTTCGTCACCTCCCACGCACGGTATTTTGTGCGGCGGCGCTCGATGATGGCGCCGGTGGGGCAGTTCTGGGCGCAGTTGCCGCAGGATTCGCACAGAGAGGTATCCCATCCCTCTCCGAAGGGTGTTTCTATGATTGCCGCAAGCCCCGCGCGCCCACGTCCGATGGCCTTTCTTCCCGTGGCTTTTTCGCACGTGCTGACACACCGCTCACAGTGAATGCACAGCTCCGGGCGGTAGGTCAGGAAGGGATGAAAGCGACGCGTCTTTTCCGGCGCGCTCTTTCTGCCGTACTGCTCCGGTTCAATGCCGTATTCCCGGCACACCGCCTGCAGCTCGCAGTCCCCGTTCTTGGGACAGATAAAACAATTGGCCTCATGAGACGCCAGGATCAGCTTCAGGGCCGCGCGTCTGGCGCTGATGACCCGGGGACTGTCGGTATGAATCTCCATGCCCTCCCGCACCGGGGTGCTGCAGGCCGTAAGGAGCGCATCCTCTCCCTCCGCCTCTACCACACACAGCCGGCAGGAAGCCACGTCATTGATCCCCTCCAGATAACAGAGGGTAGGTATATGTATTCCGGCATTTCTGGCCGCTTTCAGAACGGTCGTCCCCTCTTCCGTGAAGATCTCCGTCCCGTTGATAAACTGTACCACGCGCGGTCACCTCCTTTTATAGGTCTGTTCAGGACGTTTTTACCATACCATATCCCTACATTTGTTGTAAACACAAAAATGGACCGTCCCCCGGTCCATTTTTTTTCATCAGGCGTCCGTCAGTTCCCGCAGCGCGGCAATGGCGGTGTCGATTTCTTCTTCTGTATTAAAGTGCGAAAAGCTGAATCGTACAGCTCCCTGAGATACGGTCCCGAGCGCTCCGTGCATCAGCGGCGCGCAGTGGGCGCCGGAGCGGGTGGAGATGCCGTAGCTCATGTGGAGCTCGTCGCTCACCTCCGAGGAGTCGTACTCTCCCAGGTTGATCGATACAATGGGGCTTCGCGCCTCCGCTTCCATATCTCCGTAGATGTGGATGTTCGGGATGTCCTTGATGCCCTCGTAGAAGCGGCGCATCAGCATCATCTCCCGTTCGCGGATGTTATCCATTCCCTCCCGGTTGATGTAGTCCACGGCCGCGTTCAGTCCGGCAATGCCGTGTCCGTTCAGGGTACCGGCCTCCAGCGCGGTGGGCATCTCCTTCGGATGTGTCTTGCTGTAGGTCTGCACGCCGCTCCCGCCGGATTTGAGCGGGCGGATGACAAGGCCGTCCCGCACGATCATGCCGCCGGTGCCCTGCGGCCCGAGCATGCTCTTGTGTCCGGTAAAGCACAGTACGTCGATCCCCAGTTCCTGTACATCGATGGGGAAGACCCCTGCGGTCTGGGAAGCATCCACGATGAACAGCAGCCCGTGCGCCTTCGCAACGGCGCCGATCTTCTTCAGATCCAGCATGTTCCCGGTCAGGTTGGAGGCATGGGTGCAGACGATAGCCTTCGTGTTCTCCTTCACAGCCGCCTCGAAATTCTCGTACTGCACGCAGCCGCGGCGGTCGGCTTTCACAAAGGTCACCTCCGCTCCCTTTTCCTGCATCTCATAGAGCGGACGCAGCACGGAATTGTGCTCCAGTTCCGTGGAAATTACATGATCGCCGGGATCGATCAGCCCCTTGATGGCAATATTCAGGCTCTCTGTAGAATTACAGGTAAACACCACGTTCCGCGGATTTTCCGCGTGGAAGAACTCTGCCAGCTTCACGCGGGTTCCGTAAATGGTGCGGGCCGCATCCAGGGAGGCGTCATTCACGCCCCGCCCGGCGTTGCCGAGGGTCTTCATGGCAGTTACCACCGCCTCTATTACTTCCGGAGGCTTCACCAGTGTGGTAGCCGCATTGTCCAGATATATCAACTTCTCTTCCTCCCTGTTTCGCTGCTTCTATCGCCTGATCCCTGTCGCCATCAGCGCGGCGCCGATGGCGCCGGCATACCGGTCATCCGGCTGGGTGACGACATCCCGTTTCAGCTTGTCACAGAGAACCTCCCGCAGGTAATCGCACTCACACAGACCGCCCGTCAGGCACACCAGCCCGCTGTTCATGCTCATGCGGCTGCTCTGGGACGCCACCTTATCCGCAATGGATTCCACCACGGCATAGGCAATGTTTTCCTTCTTTTCTCCGCGGCCGATCAGGCTGATGACCTCCGATTCCGCGAACACCGTGCACATGGAGCTGATCTTTGTATTTCCGCCGTCCCGCGCCAGTTCGCACAGTTCCGACGGCGTCAGCGCCATGGTATTTGCCATGACCTCCAGAAAACGGCCCGTGCCGGCGGAGCACTTGTCATTCATCACAAAGTCCTTCACCATGCCGTCCTCAATACAGATGACCTTGGTATCCTGTCCGCCGATGTCGATGACAGTCATGTTTTCTGAATTATGCAGCCACACGGCGCCGCGGCCGTGACAGGTGATTTCCGTCACTGTCTTATCCGCAAAGGGCACGGAGACCCTGCCGTAACCGGTGGCCACGCTGCGGACCTCCTCCCAGGGAATGCCCGACTCCGCCAATTGTGTGCGGATGGACTCCGCCGTCTCCACGCTGCTCCAGCCGGTAGGCTGTACATGTTTGCGGATCAGTTCCTTCTTTTCGTTCAGCACCGCGTATTTTGCGCAGGTGGAGCCGATGTCAATTCCAATGTAGTACATATTTTCCCTCTCCTGTGGTCATAGATCTTTTCTTGTTCCGCCGTCAGCAGAATCTCCCGCGCTTCGCATTGATCTGGCACGGCAGCGCCTGAATGTCATAGTATTCCGCATGATTTTCGCGGATGCATTGTTTCGCGGCTTCAATGTGCTCTTCCTCCAGAAGCAGGGACATCCCGCAGCCCAGTTCTCCCTGAATGGAGCGGGGTGCGGGCGAAATACGGCAGGGGATGCCTGCCGATCGTAAATGATCTTTCAATGCCATCCCCTGCGTATAAGTTGCAAAAAGAATATAATAATTCAGTCTTTCAGCCACAATACTCTTCCTTTATCCAAGCATCTCAATGAAGGCTTCGATACGGGTGCGCAGCTGTTCTGCGTCGGCATCCGTATAATCGGTCTCAATGCCCAGCACCGGGATACCGGCTTCCTTCAGGGCCTTCTCGACCACATAGCCTTCTGTATCATACAGGCAGCAGAACTTCAGGTTCACATCGATCACGCCGTCCACCTTGTACTCCTTCGCCAGGCGCAGGATATCATCCACACGCTCGGTGTTGGGGGTGAAGCAGGCACAGTGGATGCCCATGTAGCGCTCCGCGATGGCACGATACTGCTCTTCCAGCGTGGTGCCGGTCTCGTCCACCAGGTTCTCGAAGTAGCGGGTACCGGTGCAGGTCTCCTCGCAGACCACAGCGCCGCCGGAGGTCTCGATGATGTGATGCAGCTTCCAGTTCGGGATGGCCATGGGCGTTCCCGTTACCAGAATACGCTTGGTGCCGGCCGGGAATACGGACACGCCGTCTTTTACGCGCTGTTCCAGCTCATCCGCCAGGCGGTTTGCCATCTGCGCGCAGCGCTCCGGATCATCAAAGAAGGCGATCTGCATCATCAGCAGGGCATCCTTGCCGCTGATTGGGATCACATCTGCCTTTCTGGTCTCATAAACGCGGGCCAAGGCTTTTCTCTTCTCATTAATAATATGAATGGATTCCGCCAGCTTTTCGGGGGTGATGGTCTTGCCGGTGGTCTTTTCCACGACGGCGGCGAAGTCCTCAACTTCTTCCATCCACTTGGTCACGTCCTTGGCGCGCTTCATCTGCGGCATATCCATTACGTACATGGGAACATCCTTCCCCAGGATCTCCCAGGCTTTCTTCTTGCCGTCGCAGGTGGTCTCTCCCACGTACATGTCCGCGATGCGGAAGAAAGGACATGTCTTGCCCAGACGGGCGCCCACGGAAGCTTTAATCAGGGGACATGTGCTCTTGGGCAGCACGGCCTCGCCGTCCGGTACCCAGAACTGAGAACCGCCGCAGAGGCCGGTCACAATGCCGTCCGCCGCGATCACGACTTCATCCGGTACGTATACGCAGAAGGTACCAAAGACCTTGCGGCCCTTCTTCTGCTCTTCGATCAGCTCCGCCGGACGGATTCCGTGAATGTCTGCCACGACCATATCCCAGAAATCCATGGATTCAGGACGATTCTCCTGGGAAAGATAGACATCGCCGAAGGCTGTCGGAAGCACCGCGCACAGGTTGTCATGGTTCTCCAGATCCATTCCCAGCTGTTCCCACATCTCACGATAATTTGCCATAGTAAAAAACTCCTCCTTTTCTTGCGGACAGGTTACGTTCCCCTACCGCAGAAAATTCATGACCGGATGTTTACTGCAGCACGAATCATCTTGTCATGAATTTATTGCTTTTGTTAAGTATAGCAGTTTTCCTCTGGCATTGTCCAATCAGGATAAGCTATATAACTCGTATGTCTATAGATTATGTATATATCCTATTCCAGCTATCCTCCGCATTCCGCCGTTGTGCCATTACGCGCCTTCTACAGTGCCATCTGTGCGATGCGCTCCCAGGAAAGCCGGGTGACATCCGCTTTTATACCGGTGGGATGTGCAATACTTTCCTCTATGGCCACCGCCAACCGCTCCTCGAACGCGGGCAGTTCCTCCGGCACGGGTTCGTCCTGATTCATGAGCTTCGGCAGGGTGACATAGCGGATATCCGCCTCAGGAACAAATTCCTGCAGCCAGTCGCGGACCCCCGGGATATCGGAGAGAACCACCCGACAGCCGCAGGCCAGCGCCTCGATGACCGTCAGCGGAATCCCTTCATAGAAGGAAGGCAGCACAAAGATATCGCTGCGGTTATAATAGGATGCCAGTGTTTTCTGATCCAGCCGTCCCGGAAAGCTGACCGGATACGGGCAGGCCTCCGCCAGTTCCCGGATGATCCGGTATTCTTCCTCGTTGCCTGCGCCGCCGGCACACACCAGCTCCAGAGCCTCCTTCGGATAAGTCAGCTTCGAGAGACTGCGGATCAGGCTCATGACGCCTTTCTTTTCCGCAAGTTTTCCGGCATAGATCAGGCGCAGCGGGCGCGTCCCGGACGCTTCCCGGTAAGGCAGCGTGTCCGGCGCATCCCGGCGAACCCGGGCATCCGACTCCTCTCGTCCGGCCCGTGCACCGGGCTGTTCATAGAAGATCTGCCGGTTATAGCCCATGCCTACCGGCGTGATCTTTTCCGGGGCCGCCGCGTACACCGCCTCCACCTCCGCCACGTGGTCCTGCCGCAGTACAAAAATGCGGTCCAACCGGCGAATAGCCGCCGCGATGCGTGCGCGCTCCAGACCGTGTTTTTTCATCTGCCGCAGATCGGTATTGTGACAGAAGCCGTACACCGGAATGTCCGTCACTTCCTCCCGCACGATCGCTGTCAGCAGATACAGGTGGTGGCAGAGGATCACGTCCGGCCGCCAGCCAGCCAGCAGCTCACGCAGCACCTTCCGGAAAGCTGCCTCGAATTGCTGTACCATCTCCGGCGTCATGTCACAGTAGCGCGTGCTGAGGTAGGGCATCTCATCCGACATGCCCACCACCGGGAAGGGAAGCTCTTCCGTCTGAAAAGTGACCGGGCAGAAGCGCACGCCATCCGGGAAAACAGGCGCATCCCCGGGGGCGATGCCTGCGATCACCGCCTGCTCATGCCCCATGGCCGCATAGCTCTTTACCAGTTCAGAAAGAAAAACGCCGCTGCCGGTGCTGTTTGGTTTTTGTGCTGTTATACTGAGAATGCGCATATTGTCTCCCTTATCCATTGTATGTGCTATTCGCACAGATTTCTGCCGGTTCTGATTATATCACCTTTTCACAGATATTTCTACGATACCATTCTTTCGTTGTGTCACTTTATCACACAGATAAGACACAAGACCAGTTACACCAAAAAGCCCCCTGCGCTTACACGCATGGGGGCCTTATCTCGAAAGCAATATTACTTACGGCCGAATGATTTTGGCGGCCTTCTGCTGCATATCCACGATGTCATACATGTTGGTGACTTCGCCGACCTGCAGCTTCTCGGTGATTCCATAGAAGTTCAGGCAGGTGCCGCAGGTAAAGATCTTTGTGCCGGCTTCCGCCAGGTGCTTCAGATCCTCCAGAGAATCAGAGCCCTCGCAGGTCAGGTATGCCCCGGAATTGTAGAACAGCATGGTCTCCGGTACATCCGGCGTATTGGTCAGCGCGAACAGGAATGCCTTCATCAGCGCCTTGCCCAGCTTTTCCTCGCCGTCGCCCATCTTGTTGGAAGCGACCACAATGGTGGCGCCGCGGCGGCTGGGTACCTCACAGGAATCCACCTGGACCTCGGTGCCTGCGCCGGCCTTCACGGCCTCGGTGCTTACGGTGATCTTCACGGTATATTCTTTTTCTCCGGTCTGCTCGCTGGCGATCGGCAGGTTCAGGGAACCGGCCAGGCGGGTCAGGTTCTGCACGCAGGTCTCGTTATCAGCCAGAACGGTCAGCAGACCATCCTCGGTGAACTCCTCCAGTGCCTTTCTTGTCTTGACGACCGGGATAGGACAGGCCAGTCCGATACAATTCAGCAGTTTTTCCATGGTTCCTCCTTCTGACACGTTCTGTGTCTTTCCAAAATATGATATCGGTGTCAAATGGGATTTGACCCTGGCATCATCATTTTATACCATGACCTCATGCATGGCTTCTTCCCGAATTCCTGCCTCCTGCATGACGAGAACGATCTGCTCCCGGTCAGAGGGGTCGGCGCTCCAGGCCAGCCCGCAGCCGGCAGAAATCACACGAGGCACCGGGATCATACGTCCCGGTGCTCCGTGTTTTTTACATATTCGTTCCATCTCCATGGCGTCCGCCGTGGTATGAAAGGTAATGACCAGTTTCAGTTCTTTTTGTCTCATGTACGCTCCATTATTCGATGGTCAGTTCAAAGCCGTCCCCGATTTCCTTTACGGAGACCTTTTTGCCCTGGGACATCGCATATTTTTCCACATTCGTGCGCTGTACCGGCTCGGACACCAGTACGCGGATGGCTTC
>CAMNFR010000065.1 GCA_946537305.1 uncultured Lachnospiraceae bacterium
TGGGGCTGGCTAACTCACGACTGAAGTCACGAGAATGCGCCAGCCATTTTTCAAGGCCATATCCTGCACTTCATTTTTGATAGAATCCTTCATGGTCACAACCTCCGTTCCTGATTGCTGCATAGTCTTTCTGATTCTCTGTAAATGTCTATTCATTTTCTGCATTATAGCACAGAACCACCTGTAAACAAAGATATAATTTCGTCAAAAAAAAGCGGCCCCATACGGGACCGCTTTTGTGTTATGGATTACCATTTCCCGCAGCCAGTCTTCTCTCGCGGGAAAGTTTTTCTTTACAGCGGAATGATGCCAAGGATGATGGCGAAGATCATGCAGATGATGGAGAAGGCCCATACATACAGGAAGCTTGCCTTGATGTGGTCCTTGATATCTACATCGGCCAGACCGATACCAAGCAAGGTTGCCGGCACCATGGGGCTGATGAAGGTTGCGCAGTTTCTGCAGACGACCATGGCAACCGCGATCGGAAGGGCCTCTACGCCGAAGCCGGCGCCGATGGCGATCATGATGGGCAGCATGCCATAGAAGTAGGAATCGGTATCGAAGGCCAGGGCCAGCGGTACGGACAGGATACCAATCACGAGCGGCAGGTTCTGACCCAGCGCAGCCGGCAGTACCATCTTGATGATGTTAGCCATGCAGGTAACAACGCTGATGGTGGCCATTTCCATACCGGGCTTTGCGATAACAGCAGCACCTTCCACATCGAAGCCGTATACCAGGATACCCATCAGAACAGCGGCACCCATCAGGGTGGAGCACATCATCAGAGCGGGGCCGGCATGGCTGTTGATGATCTTCTTCTGCATCTTTGCGCCAGGATAGTTGACCATGATGGCGATACCTACGCCGATCATGAACGGGAAGTAGCTGGGGAACTGATCCCATACCAGCAGGGCAATAACAGCGATCGTCAGGATCAGGTTGAATGCGAACAGGTTCGGGCGTACCAGCTCATTGTGCTCTGCATCTGCAGCAGCCACTGCGGCTGAATCTACGACCACTTCGCCTTCTTCCTTAGCCAGCTTGCCGGCCAGTCCGGCGCCGCGGGCCTTTTCCTGGAAGCCAGCCAGAACGGCATGTGCCAGGCAGAGGATAATACCAAAGATCTGGATCGGAATCAGGGTCTGCCACAGGGCACCGGCTTCCATACCCAGAACGGAGGCCGCACGCATGGTCGGGCCAGCCCAGGGCATCAGGTTCAGAACACCCATTGCCAGAACAGCGATTCTAAGCAGGGTGGTCGGACGCATGTGCATCTTCTTGTACACAGGCAGCATAGCCGGGATCAGGATACAGAACGTGGAAGCGCCGCCGCCGTCCAGATGTCCGATCAGGGCGATGACAGCGGTCATGATGGTAACACCGATTACGTTGTCACCGACCAGCTTCATAAGGGCGTTGATGATAACATCAAACAGGCCGACATCGTTCATAATTCCGAAATACAGAACGGAAAATACGAACAGTGCTGCCGTAGGACCGGTACTCTTGAAACCGCCTTTGATCAGTTCGCCGATATCAGCGAGCTGATAGTAGCCGCCGATCACCAGGATCACCGCCAGAATGGTCGGGAACAGGATGAAAGCGATACTGGGCAATGTCTTGCTCTGGAAAAGCATGTAGACAATCGCGATGATGGTCAAAAATCCAAGAATACCAACAATCGTTTCACTCATGGTTTCTCCTCCTTGCATGGATTTTTTCATGTGACGCTATGATTATACAATCCGCATCTTAACATGCCATACACGAGGATTAAATCTTCTTCAGGTCTTTCTTAAACTTCTTTAAGAAACTGCGCCCGTGCGATCATCAGCTGCCCCAGGGAAAGGCCCTCATCGTTACAGGATACCTGGTGATGGGTGTAGGGCGTGAGCCCCGCCTCCTGCAGTGCCGGGACAAGGCGCTTAAGGATGTACATGTTCTGGAAGGATCCGCCGGAAAGGACCACGCGGCGCAGCCCCGTATCTTCGGCGATGCGCCGGCAGATTTCCACCGCCATTTCGACCAGTGTATTCATAAATCGGGCTGCCTGAAGCGCCGTCTCGGTGGTCTGCGAGGTCTCCGTGGCATTGCACTCAGTCGTCTGCGAGGTCTCTGTGGCATTGTGCGCCATCGTCTGCGAAACCTCCGTGTCGCGGCGTTCCGCTATCTTCGAAGCCTCTGTAGCGGAGCGTTCTAACTTCTCTGCAATCATTTCGCGGATCATCGGGCGGAAATCAAATTCATATTCCGTGTGATCCCCGGTCTTCTTTTCCAAAATTTCATAGGGATAGGTCTCCGCACAGTCCTCTGCCGCGGCGGCCTCCAGCAGGACGGCGCCCTGCCCTTCGTAGCCAGCTTCCTGACAGATACCAAGGATCGCGCTGATGCCGTCAAACAGGCGCCCCATGCCGGTGCTCGCGGGGCAGTTCAGTCTGCGCGCCCACATGGCGGCACACTGCTGAAGTTTCTGCTGCGGGGCACTCGCCCGTGCAGCATCCACTGACAGCTCTCCTGCACTATCGCCTGCCGTCTTACCCGCGCCATCGCCTGCCGTCTCGATTGCGCCATTGCCTGTATTTTTTCTTTCTCCGTCGTCTGACATCCGCCTTGAAAGCACACGAAGTGCCTCTTCCTCCGGCACGCCGGCATCCAGCAGCAGGGAAAGGCCTGTGCGCCAGATTTCCTTCATGGCTTTATCTCCGCCCGGCAGCAAAAAAGGGCGTATATGACCTATTCTCTCGTATCCATTCTCGTCCCCCGTCAGGAATTCCCCGCCCCAGACGGTGCCATCCTCACCCAGGCCGGTGCCGTCCCAGACGACGCCGATCACCGGACCGTGCAGCTGGTTATCCGCCATGCACGAGACCATGTGAGCGTGGTGGTGCTGCACCGGATAAAGCGGCAGGTCATCTTCCGCAGACCGGTGATGCGCATATTCCGAGGAAAGATAATCCGGATGCAGGTCGCAGGCCAGGGCCTGCGGGCGGATGGAAAAGATCCGCTCAAAATGTTCGATCTGCTGCCGGTAGTTTTCAAAGCTTTCAATATTTTTCAGGTCCCCAATGTGCTGGGACAGGAACACGTGCTGATCACGGCTGAGGGCAAAGGTCGCCTTCTGCTCCGCGCCGCAGGCCAGGATGGCCGGCAGCGGACCGTCTTCCACCGTGATCGGCAGCGGCACGTACCCGCGGGAACGACGCGCAAAATATCCGCCGTCGTATCCCCACATCACGGAATCATCGCACCGCACGTGGATCTCCCGGTTGTGGATCAGGAACGCATCCGCAATGCCCGAAAGCTCCCGCAGGGCCTCCTCCTCGGTCCGCAGGATAGGGCGGTCGGAAAGGTTGGCGCTGGTCATCACCAGACATTTCAGGTCCTCCTGCAGAAGCAGAAAGTGGACCGGGGCATACGGGAGCATGATGCCGATCCTTCCGTTTTCGCTGATATGCATCCACGAAGCGGGATCCTTTTTCTTCAGCAGAACAATGGGCCTGGCGGCGGAGGTCAGAAGTGCCTCCTCCTCCGGGTCGATAAAGCAGATTTCCCGGGCGGTCTCCACATCCGCGCACATCAGGGCAAAGGGCTTTTCATCCCGGTGCTTGCGCTGCCGCAGCGTGTCCGCCAGGGAAGCATCCTCCGCCCGGCACGCCAGGTGATAGCCGCCCAGGCCCTTGACGGCCAGGATCTTCCCCGCCCGCAGGGCTTCCTGCGCACATTTGATGGGATCTTCCTCCCGTCCTGCCGACTTCTTCGAATCCTCCAGATACCTCAATCTCGGCCCGCAGTCCGGGCAGCAGTCCGGCTGGGCGTGGTATCTGCGGTCCCGGATATCCTCGTATTCTCTTTGACAGGGGCCGCACATGGGAAAGGCCGCCATGGTGGTGTTGGCCCGGTCGTAGGGGATGTCCCGGATGATGGTAAACCGGGGGCCGCAGTTGGTACAGTTGATGAATGGATAGCGGTACCGCCGGTCCGACGGGTCAAAAAGCTCCCGCAGGCAGTCCGGGCAGGTGCACACGTCCGGAGAAATCAACGTATCCCGCCGGAGGGCCCCCGCGGAGGGCAGAATGCGAAAGCCCCGCAGTTTTTTTGCCTCCTCGCTGGGGGTCACGGTGACCTCCTCGATCAGGGCCAGCGCCGGGGCCTGTTCCGGCAGTGCCTTTATAAAGGCATCCAGCGCGTCCGCCTCTCCGGAGAGCATCAGCTCCGCCCCGTAGGAGGTGTTCCGGATCCACCCGGCCAGGGCATGCTCCTCCACCAGCCGGTGGATATACGGCCGAAAGCCCACGCCCTGGACAATGCCCCTTACTTTTATATTTACTCCTGTTCTGGCCACAGCAGCTTCCTCACTTCTCTCAGATCCGATATCACATGATCCACATGATACCCCGCCGGCAGGTCCTTCCCCTCCGGGTTATACCAGCAGGTCCGAATGCCGGCCACATTTCCGCCGCGGATATCGCTGGTCAGGGAATCCCCCACGATGATCATCCGCGCCGGCGCTATGGGATAGACCTCCGCGAACACCTTCTCAAAAAAGGCCAGGTTCGGCTTCTCCGCCCCGACCTCTTCCGAAAGAAAAATGCCGTCCATCAGCGGGCCGATCCCCGAGGCTGCCAGCTTTTTCGTCTGGGCGACCACCGTGCCGTTGCTGACGGCGTACTGCTTCACCACGCCCCGCAGAGACTGTACCAGTGCCAGGCTGTCATCCCGGTAGACAATGGTATCCCCCAGGGCCAGCTGATATTTTTCGTTAAAGGCCGGCGCCACGGAAGCATCCAGCCCCTCTTCCCGGAAGAACTGTTGGAACCGCCCCACCAGCACCTCTTCTTTGGTGATCTCATTTTTCTCCAGCCGCTTCCAATAAATGTCGTTGATGGCGGAATATCGGGCGATCATTTCCGGGGTGCACTCTCCCAGGCCGAATTCCGCAAAAAGCGCCCGGATGGCCTCCCGCTCCGAGGCGTGAAAATCCAGCAGCGTGCCGTCCACATCCCACAGAATGGCCTCTATGGGTTCCGTTCCGTTCTTCATAGTCATTCCTCGTATCTGCTTTGCATCGCGCGTTTATCGGTGCCATTGTACAGCATCAAAAGGAAAATTGCAATGTTCCGCACAAGCGCAACTTTTGACACCTGGAAACGCATGTTTTCGCCCGCGCCTCCCCTTGCCAAAACCGGGTCCATAAGGTATACTGTAGGCGTTGTAAATCTTTGTAAAAACACCGCCATTCAGGAGGACAGACCAATGAGATTATTTATTGATACAGCCAATGTAGATGAGATCCGCAAGGCCAATGACATGGGCGTCATCTGCGGCGTAACCACCAACCCTTCCCTGATTGCCAAAGAAGGCCGCGATTTTAAAGAGGTCATCGCAGAGATCGCCTCTATCGTAGACGGCCCCATCAGCGGCGAAGTCAAGGCTACTACCGTAGACGCCGAAGGCATGATCCGCGAAGGCCGCGAGATTGCTGCCATCCATCCGAACATGATCGTGAAGATCCCCATGACCGCTGAAGGCCTGAAGGCCGTGAAGGTCCTGTCCGCCGAGGGCATCAAGACCAACGTGACCCTGATCTTCTCCGTGAACCAGGCTCTGCTGGCCGCCCGCGCCGGTGCCACCTATGTTTCCCCCTTCGTGGGACGTCTGGATGACATCAACATGCCCGGCATCGACCTGATCAGCGACATCGCGGAAATGTTCGCCATCCACGATATCCCTACCGAGATCATCTCCGCCAGCATCCGCAACCCGATCCACGTATCCGACAGCGCGCTGGCCGGCGCTGATATCGCTACCGTTCCCTTTAAGGTGATCATGCAGATGACCAAGCATCCGCTGACCGATCAGGGTATCGAGAAGTTCCAGGCGGATTACCGCGCGGTCTTCGGAGATTAATCCATGGATGCAAGACGGTTCGGGACCCTGGCCAATGCCGTACATATCGTACTGGGGCTGGGCTGTATTCTGGCCTTCGCCATCTCCCTGTGGGGCGGCGAGGTGACCATGGTCGGCTTTCCGGTGCTGTTTTTGCTGGCGGCCATCCTGAATTTCTTCACTGCACATACCCGCTTCCGGAAGGATATCCGCGGACGGAACCTGCGGCTTGCCGGGATCCGGCACGTGGTGTGGGGGATCGTGCTGCTGATATTGTGTTATGTAACCATTATGTGTGTATGGTAACGATATCTGCATCATTTTCGAGCATTTGCAAAATATGAAGGAAGCAGCAAAGATCTTTTGCTGCTTCCTATGATAACAGGGCAGGAGGTTGCCGGGATGGCGCCTTCCTGTCCCGCTTGTGTTATAAAGGAGTGATGAACCATGGCGACCGTACTGTGCGCAGCCAGTTCCTACACAGAAAAATACTACCTGAACGAGCAGTTCTCTGCCCTTCCGGAGGCGGTCAAGCAGGAGCTGAAGGTGATGTGCGTCCTGTTCACGGAGGATGTGGGCGGCGTGCTGACCCTAGAGTTTGCCCCGGACGGCACGTTGCAGCTGGGCGTCTCCCGCGATGACGCGGATTACCTGTTCGATGAGATCGACTGCGAGCTGAAGATCCGCCGGCTGCAAAAGGAAAAGGCGGAGCTGTTGCACGGCCTGGAGCTGTACTACCGCGTCTTCTTCCTGCATCAGGATCCGGCCCTCATCGAAAAAGACTGGGAATCCCCGGAGAGCGAATCATGAGGCTGGGATCGTGGGACCTGAAGGATCCTGTCTTTCTGGCCCCCATGGCCGGCGTCACGGACCGCGCCTTCCGCGTTCTCTGCAAGGAACAGGGTGCGGATGTGCTCTGTACGGAGATGATCAGCGCGAAGGCCCTGTATTATCACAATAAGAATACGCGGGAGTTGCTATTGTACGCTCCGGAAGAGCGGCCCATCGGCGTGCAGCTCTTCGGCAATGACCCGGAGATCATGGCGGAGATGGCGGCTTCCATCGAGGATGACTACGATTTTATAGACGTCAACATGGGCTGTCCGGTCCCCAAGGTGGTAAACAACGGGGAGGGCTCCGCCCTCATGAAGGACCCGGACACAGCGGCCCGTATTGTGGAGCGCATGGCAGCCCGGCTGAAAAAGCCCGTCACCGTAAAGTTCCGCAAGGGTTTTGATGACGCTAACGTGAACGCGCCGGAGTTCGCCAAGCGCCTGGAAGCAGCCGGCGCCGCGGCCGTGGCTGTTCACGGGCGTACCCGCGCGCAGTATTACAGCGGCAGCGCGGACTGGGATATCATCCGTCAGGTCAAGGAAGCTGTGAGCATCCCCGTGATCGGAAACGGGGATATCTGGCATGCGGAGGACGCTGTACGCATGCTGCAGGAAACGGGCTGTGACGGCGTGATGGCCGCCCGCGGCGCCAGAGGAAATCCCTGGCTGTTTTCCGAAATCCGCGCGCTGAAGGAAACCGGCAAAGTGCCCGCGCGCCCTTCCCGGGATGAGATCCTGCAGATGATCCTGCGCCACGCCGAACTGCTGACAGAGCTGAAAGGCGAGCACACGGCCATGCGGGAAATGCGCAAGCACATCGCCTGGTATACCGCGGGGCTGGCCCATTCCTCCCGTCTGAGAGCCGCCGCCAGTTCAGTATGCACCATGGAAGAACTTACAGCGCTGCTGAAGCAACAATAGGAGGACCGATCGAATCATGAATGTTTTTGATATCATCGGCCCGGTCATGATCGGGCCCTCCAGTTCTCATACCGCCGGCGCCGTCCGCATTGGGCGCGTCGCGAATAAACTGATGGATGACCGCACGCCCCGCACCGTGGAGATCACCCTCTCCGGCTCCTTTGCCCAGACCTACCGGGGTCACGGCACCGACAAGGCTCTTCTGGCCGGGATCATGGGGTATCACAGCTATGCGGAGGAGATCCGGGATGCGCTGGAAATCGCGAAGGCGCGCGGGATCGACTACACCTTTGTGAAGAAGGATATCCCGGGCGCCCATCCGAACACCGCTGTCATCCGCTTTGTGCTGGAGGACGGTACGGAGGGAAGCGTGCAGGGTGCCAGCGTGGGCGGCGGAAATATCCGCGTGGACCTGGTGAACGGCATGAAGGTGGACTTCAACGGAGATTACCACACCATGCTGGTAATGCACCTGGACCGTCCCGGCGTCATTGCCAGCGTGACCAGCCTGATGCGGTATGAATATGCGGATCTCAACATCTCTAATTTCCACCTTTCCCGCGAAGCCAGAGGTGGCAACGCCATCATGACCATCGAAATCGACACGCTCCCGCCGGATTCCCTGATCGAAGATATTCGAAAGCTGGAGTATGTCACCAATGCGCTGTTGATCCGAAAGCTGTAAGGGAGGCTGTTCTATGTTAAAGTATGAATCGATTCGCTCTCTGACAGAGGCAGCGGAAGCGAAGGGAGTAAAGATCAGCGAGCTGGTGCTGGCGGATCAGGCGGAAAGCATGGAGATGTCCGAGCAGGAACTGTATGACCGGATGGCGGACAGCTTCCGGGTGATGCAGGAATCCGTAAAGGAAGGGCAGAAAAAGGACCAGCGTTCCACCTCCGGTCTGACCGGCGGGGAAGGCTGGCACATGAATCAGTATGCGGAGGCAACGAACGGCGGACTGTGCGGCCCCTTTATGACAAGGGCCATCGCCAGAGCGCTGGCCGTGGCGGGCTGCAACGCCTCCATGGGGCGTATTGTGGCGGCGCCTACGGCGGGAAGCTGCGGCATTCTGCCCGGCTGCCTGATTTCTTTGTTTGAAGATCGGGGCTTTTCGGAACATGATATTGTGATGTCCATGTTTACGGCTGGCGCCTTCGGCATGGTCATCGCCGCGAACGCAAGCATCGCCGGCGCCCAGGGCGGATGTCAGGCGGAGTGCGGCAGCGCTTCCGGCATGGCCGCCGCGGCCCTGGTCGAGGTCATGGGCGGAACGCCGACACAGTGCGGGGACGCCTGCGCCATCGCCATCGTGAATCAGCTGGGCCTGGTCTGCGACCCGGTGGCAGGGCTGGTAGAGATCCCCTGCATCAAGCGGAATGTATCCGGCCTGATGATCGCTTTCTCCAGCGCCGACCTGGCACTGGCCGGCATCGCCCCCAAGATCCCGGTGGACGAATGCATCGACGCCATGCGCGATGTGGGCAACGTCCTGCCCGCCGCGCTAAAAGAAACCGCCGGCGGCGGACTGGCCGCTACGCCGACGGGACTGAAGCTGCAGGAACAGGTATTTGGATAAATTCCCCCACATATTCCCGACAACAGCATCTGCATGCTGCCATAATGGTCACAAAAAGTAGAGCGGTTGACGCGGGCTGCCTCGGTAGCGGATGTTCTGACGTGTTCTATCCTGCTCCCGCCTCCAAGGCGGGAGTTTTTTCATTTCACACATCTATCAACTCATTTTCACAATTTCATCATTCTTTTTCTATATGATACTTCTTGCGCGCTGAAAATGCTCGTTGCACGTTGAAAACCAAACACGCACTTTGATCACTCCATCATGTCCATGATCACCTCGATGCTAAAGACACGCCATTGTTTCGAGGCGTGCGGTATAGTCAGTCTGACGGAGCAGGGATACCTGTTCCGGCAGCCTGTTCCTCCTCCGTGAGGGGGCGGGAGAAGACGGAAACCGTCAACACTCACGCACGTCGCAGAAGGGCTCGCTGGAAAATGTACGGAACTTCCGGGCGCAGCAATAGACGCCCACGGTGTGGGAATAACCCTTACGGATGCCGGTCCGGCAGCCGTCATCACGAAGGGAACGCCACCCAATGCGCAGTGCTTTGAAGGAGAGAAATCTCTGTATAACGGAAGTAGCCGGTGAAAGTAGCCATACAGCACACACTGAGGAAATAACTGGAGATCATTCTGAATGGACGGTGAAATCTGCAGGCAGCCAATCCTGTACAGGTTCGGGCGAAAGCCGGGGTAAGAAGTCAGGGGTCGCTCCCCGAAGCTCAGACTTATCTCCCTGTTGACAGAATATTCCTGAAGGGTCCGGATGTACGGCGAAGGCCGGATCATGGATGTGATGGAAGGATCAAAGATAAAATATGATCTGCGGAAAGGAGGCGTCTGCATGAAGAAGAAATGTACAAACAGTGCGTGCCGGCGCTATTTTACTCCGGTATTGGTGGAGGGCGTATGCGCCTGTCCTTACTGCGGCAAAGTCTATCCCCGTCTCAGCGCAAAGGCCTCTTCCACTTCCTGCAGCAAAGCCATACTTCCCGAAGAAGAAAACTTCACCTTCCGGATCTATGGCATGAAACCAGGACTCCGGGAGGTACTTCCGGCCGTTAAAACTATTCGGACCATTACCGGCTGGGGCCTGAAAGAAACGCTGCTGCCGATTCGTGAATTTATAAGACATGGCACCCCCTGCTTTTATCAATTCACATGCCGCAGAGACCTGGCCAACTATTACCTGAAGGAGCTGAACAAAGCCGGGTTCAGATGCCGCCAGGTCCGCACCAAAATTGGGTCATAAGATGGGTCCGTTTTTGACCCATTGCGCATCATCAATACGTATGGTATAATCCAATGGACTTCCACTTTACGCAAGTCTTGAATACCAGTAAAGGATGTGCGCCATGAATAAGTACAGAGATTTTGATAACTACCTGAAAGAGTACCCTTCCATTGACGGATATTTCGGCAAATACGGCGGCAATTATCTGGATGATCCGGAGCTGATCAAGGCCTTCAATGAATATGCCGAGGCTTATAACACGATTGCACAGTCTGCGCAGTTCATTGCGGAACTGCGCCGCATCCGCAGGGATTTCCAGGGACGCCCCACGCCGGTGTATCACTGCCAGAATCTCTCCAATCTTCTGGGCCGGACCCAGATCTACTTAAAGCGCGAGGATCTGAACCACACCGGCGCCCACAAGCTGAACCACTGCATGGGCGAAGGCCTTCTGGCGAAATATATGGGGAAGAAGAAGCTGATTGCGGAAACCGGCGCCGGCCAGCACGGCGTGGCACTGGCTACCGCCGCGGCGTACTTCGGTCTGGAATGTGATATCTACATGGGCGAAGTGGACATTGCCAAGCAGGCGCCTAATGTGACAAGAATGAAGCTTCTCGGCGCTAATGTGGTACCCGTTTCCTTCGGGCTGAAGACGCTGAAGGAAGCCGTGGACGCCGCGTTCATGGCATATTCCAGGGAATACAAGGACGCCGTTTACTGCATTGGCACGGCGGCCGGCCCTCATCCCTTCCCGCTGATGGTGCGCGATTTCCAGTATTGCATCGGCGAAGAAGCGCGTGAACAGTTCGTATCCATGACCGGCCATCTGCCGGATCAGGTATGCGCCTGTGTGGGCGGCGGATCCAACTCCATCGGCATGTTCACGCCCTTCCTGGCAGACCCGGTAGAGCTGGTCGGCGTAGAGCCTCTCGGCCGCGGCCCCAAGCTCGGCGATCACGCTGCATCCATTACCTATGGACAGGAAGGCGTCATGCACGGATTTAAGAGCATCATGCTTGCCGACGAGAACGGCGATCCCGCACCGGTCTATTCCAACGCCAGCGGCCTTGACTATCCCGCCGCCGGCCCGGAGCACGCGCTCCTGCACGAAATGGACCGTGTCAAATACACGACCATCGATGACTACGATGCCATCGAAGCCCTGTTCCTGCTCTCAAGGCACGAAGGCATCATCCCCGCCATTGAAAGCTCTCACGCGCTGGCCTACGCCATCAAGGTCGCCAGGACCGGCATGACGGGCTCTATCCTGGTCAACCTCTCCGGCCGCGGCGACAAAGACCTGGATTTCGTGGTAGAAAAGTATGGGTATGGGGACGAGTTCCTGAAAAAGATGGAAGAAAAGAGGAAATAGAAAACGAAAAAATGGGGCTAATGGCGGGGCGTCGTAAAACAGTAAATGTTTAAGAAGTGAAAAAGATGGGAAGGCGTGGCTTCGGTCACGCCTTTTCACTTTTGAAATCATGATAAGCACCTCCTTTTTACCTATTCTACCGCAGGGTAATAGAGTGAATCAAGAAAAGCAAAAAATTCCAATTTGCCTATTGACCAAGTAGGAAAGTTGGTGTATAGTAGCACCAGCGAATTTGAGCAACCAAGCAGGAAAGGAGAGGAATGCAATGTATAGAACAAATAC
>CAMNFR010000066.1 GCA_946537305.1 uncultured Lachnospiraceae bacterium
CAGCGAGGTGGAGAGCGCCATCGCCGAGGGCGTGGAGATGATCACGCTGGAGGCTCCGGCCGGCATTGAAGTAAATGAGGACGGGCACTGCACGGCAGTGCTCACACAGCCGCAGATGATCGGCCCGGTAAAGGGCGGGCGGCCTGCGCCGGTGAACGCGTCCAAACCGCAGAAGCGCTTTGCGGCAGATGTCATCCTGATCGCGATCGGCCAGGACATCGTAAGCGCTCCCTTTGAAGCCTTCGGCATGAAGGCGGAGCGGGGCATCTTTGCCGTGAACGAGTACCTGGAGGCGGAAGGATATCATCACATTTTTGTGGGCGGGGACTGCCAGACCGGTCCCAAGACGGTCATCCGTGCCATCGGCGCCGGAAAGGTGGCTGCACGGAATATCGATGAGTATCTGGGATACCATCACACGTTAGACTGCGGCGTCACGGTGCCGGAGGCAAAGCCGAACGACAGGACGCCCATGGGCCGCGTGAATCTTACGGAGCGGCCGGCCCGCGAGCGGAAAAAAGACTTTCTCGGTGTGGAAAATGAGATGAGCCCGGAGGAGGCAAAACAAGAATGCGGCCGCTGCCTGCGCTGCGACCGCTTCGGATGTGGCGTATTGATGGACGGACACGTATAAGGCGGACCAAGCCACCGTCCCCGGTCCATGTTTAGTCCGCGTCTATCAGAAAATGGAGAATGGAAAGATATTTATCTGTCAGGGCTTCTGCCGAAAGGGAGGGGTCCTGACATTTTTGATGGAGAAGATCCCGGAAGGCAACGATGGAGAGATAGTTCAGGGTGTCGATATTCTCCGTTGTGACTCTGAACCCGGGCGCCTGCTGCAGCGGTCTCAGGATCGCAAGGCACCGATCGGTCAGATTGCCGGCAAAAAACATTTCCTGAATGATGTCCAAATGTGTTTTTTTCTCTTCCGGAAACAGCTCGTAATAGGTATTCAGGATATCTGTGATCTGATCTTTGTATTTCCCGAAGAAGAAGCCGTAGAAAAGCTCCGGATCCGCAAAAGCGTTCCGGCAGAAGCATTCCCATACGGGATAAAAGACCTCTGCACTGCTCTGAGAGAGAGAGCCGATCTCCGCCAGTTCGCTGCTGTATTTTTCAAAGGAACGGACAGAAGCCAGCGCCAGCAGATATTCTACATCATTGAAATAGAAATAAATGGTCGAATTGTGGAACCCGGCTTTTTCTGCGATCTTACGGATGCTTACCTCGGAATATCCTTCTTCTTCTATAAGTTCACGCGTACACTGTATAAAATAGGCCATGCGGGCCTGCTTTTTTTGTTCAGTAAGAGATGGTCTGGTCATAAGAGAACCTCTTCCTGCGGATGGGCAGTAGTGAAAATTTCAACAATAAGGAATCATTTATAGACGCAGTCTATTATAACACGGAGAAGAAAAGCTGTAAAGGAAAATAAATAAAGGAGTTGGACAGATAGAAAAAATGTATAACGATGTCAAATGGTGTTTGAAACTTGTACATAATACGAAAAATGGGGATAATTAAAAGAAATTAGGCTATAAAATATTTCTATATACAGTGATAGAATATTGACAAATGGGATAAAAGAGGGTACGATACAAAATGTATCAAGCGCGCTTAAAAAAAGCGGCTGGCATTATTTCCCACTACAAAATAATAGAAGGAGGGACACGGAATCCATGAAACTGGAAATTGGTAATTTTCATGTGAAGGATATTGTCTTCGGGGATTCTCTTTCCTACAGCGATGGTATTCTTACTATCAATAAGGAAGAGGCTCTGGACTTTATCCGTCAGGACAAGAGAATCACGGAAGCGGAGCTTTATATTGTAAAGCCCGGGGATATGGTTCGTCTGTGCCCGGTCAAAGAGGCTATCGAACCCCGCTGCCGTCTGGACGGTAAGGGACTGTTCCCCGGCTACACCAGTGATCTGCGCCAGGCCGGCGAGGGCGTGCTGCACGCCCTGAAGGACTGCTCCGTTATCGTGGTCGGCCGTCACTGGGGTGGATTCCAGGATGGCCTGATCGATATGGGCGGCCCCGGACAGAAGCACACCTACTTCGGCGAGCTGATCAACATCGTGCTGGTCGGTGATACGGATGAAGAATTTGAACGCTATGAGCAGCAGAAATGCAATGACGCCCTGCGCCGTGCCGGCCACAAGCTGGCGGAATACATCGGCCAGTGCGTAAAGGATCTCACTCCGGAAGACACGGATGTCTACGAGACCGAGCCGCTTGTCAAGAGATCTGCAGAAAAGAACGGACGCCCCGGCGTGGTGGCCGTCATTCAGCCTCAGTCTCAGATGGAGACCCCGGGCTACAACACCCTGTATTATGGCTGGGATATGAACCGGTATCTGCCCAGCTACATGACCGTGCAGGAGGTGCTGGACGGAGCGCTGATCTCCGGTTCCTTCATGCCGACCTCCTCCAAGTGGTCCACCTATGATTTCCAGAACTTCCCGATCCTTCGCAGACTGATCGAGGAGCAGGGCGATGAGTACAACTTCCTGGGCGTCATCCTGGCCAACCTGAACGTAGCTATGGATCAGAAGGAAAGAAATGCTCAGATCCTGACCAACATTGCCGTACAGCTGGGCGCCGACTACGCGCTGGTGACCGAAGAAGGTTACGGCAACCCCGATGCCGACTATGTGCTTGCTATTTCCAACCTGGAGAAAGCCGGCATCAAGGTCGTGGCAGTTGCCAACGAGTCCACCGGCCGTGACGGCGGCGGATCCCCGCTGGTTACCCTTGACGAGCGGATCGTGGCCATGGTCTCCACCGGTAACGTGGGTCAGCTGATCGAGCTGCCTCCGATGCCCGTGGTGCTCGGCGAGTTGGAAGCTCTCGGCAGAGACGGAAACTCCGGCGGCTGGGATTATGATGAGGTGCTTGGGCCCTCTGTCAGACCGGACGGCTCCGTTATCATGGAAGACAACGGCCTCTTCTGCGGCGATCAGACCGTAGGCTGGTCTTTCAAGACCATGAAGGATTTCTAAGATAATACGACCACTTGTATAACACTTCAAGAAAGGAGAATGAGCAGGATGAGCAAGAAGGCAATTGTTTACATTAACCAGTTCTTCGGCCAGCTTGGCGGCGAAGATACGGCAGATGTAGCTCCTTCCATCACTGAAGGCCAGATCGGCCCGGCTATGGCATACAATGCGCAGCTGAACGCGGATGTAACACATACCATCATCTGCGGTGACAACTTTATGGGCTCCCACACGGAGGAGGCCGTCCAGATCATTCTGGATATGCTGAAGGACAAGGAATTTGATATCTTTATCGCGGGTCCCGCTTTCAACGCCGGCCGTTACGGCGTAGCCTGCGGCACCATCTGCAAGGCTGTCAAGGAAAAATACGGCGTTCCGGTCATCACCTCCATGAACCAGGAGAACCCCGGTATGGAGATGTTCCGCAAGGATGTGATCATCATGAAGGGCGGCAATATCGCCTCCAAGATGAGAAAAGACCTGGCGGCAGTCGTGAAGGTAGCCAACAAGATGCTGGCGGGCGAAGAAATCGGCGCCGCCGCGGAAGAGGGCTACTTCCCCACCGGACATCGTCATCAGACCTTTATTAATGAAAGAGCTGTGGACCGCTTCATGAAGATGCTCCACGCCCGTATCCGCGGTGAGGATTATGTTTCCGAGATGATCGTTCCCAAGCTGGACCGCGTACCCATCGCGCCGGCCGTGAAGGATCTGAAGCATGCCCGCATTGCCATGCTGAACACCGGTGGTATCATTCCGGTGGACAACCCCGATCGCATCCAGTCTGCTTCCGCTACCCGTTGGGGCAGATATGATATCTCCGAGATGGACGCGCTGAAGGGCGGCGAATTCAAGACCATCCACGCTGGTTTCGACCCGGCTGCGGCGAATGAAAACCCGAACCGCATCATGCCGATCGACGCCATGAAGGTCCTCCTGAAGGAGGGCGTGTACGGCAGCCTGCATCCGTATTTCTATACGACCGTAGGTACAGGTACAACAGAGAAAGAAGCAGCCAGAATGGCAAGGGAAATCATCCCGCTTCTTCAGGAGGATCAAGTTGACGCCTGCATCTTGATCAGTACCTGAGGGACCTGTACTCGTTGCGGTGCAACGATGGTGAAAGAGATCGAGCGCGCTGGCTTCCCGATCGTACATATGTGTAATCTGGTTCCTGTTTCCAAGACTGTTGGCGCGAACCGTATCGTGCCTACCATTTCCATCCCTTATCCGCTGGGAGATCCGGCTACGTCCGCAGATGATCAGTGGAAACTGAGATATCACAGAGTCAAGGTGGCTCTGGAAGCTCTTGCCACGGATGTAGAAGAACAAACCGTTTTCCGCGTCTAATCCTTTTTGTTGAACGTATAATCTATGCCCCCGGCTGGCAGAACACTGTATCAGCCAGGCCGGGGATACTTTGATACTGCTGTAAAACATAAGGAAACCGGGACGGCCGGTTCAAGGGTACGCCCGGTTGGAAAGGGCGGAAATGGAGAATAAAAAAAGTAATATCGTATTTTATGTTTCACTCGTAATCTGTGCCGTGATCGCCGTTTGGGCCGTGGCTTTCAATGAAGGCTTTTCGGCGGTATCGAATGCGACCCTGGCCTTCCTGACGAATAATTTCGCCTGGCTGTATCTGATTGCCAACCTCAGCTTTGTTATCTTCGGTCTGTTTGTCGGCCTCGGCAAGTTCGGATCGATCCGTCTGGGTCCGGATGATTCCAGACCGGAATACAATACGCTGTCCTGGTTCGGTATGCTGTTCGGATGCGGCATGGGCGTTGGCCTTGTGTTCTGGGGCATTGCCGAGCCGATTTCCCATTTTGTGGGACCGGCGGCGGGCATTGAACCCGGCACGGCGGAAGCAGCAGCCTTTGCAATGCGCGCTTCCTATATGCACTGGGGTGTTCACGCCTGGGGCTGCTACGTAATCATCGGACTGGCGATCGCGTATTTCCAGTTCCGGAAGAATCGCCCCGGCATGATCAGCTGCGCACTTGAGCCGCTGATCGGAGAAAAGGGCGCAGAGGGCTGGCTTGGGAAGCTGGTGGACATTCTGGCGGTCTTTGCGACCGTGGCAGGTGTCGTCACATCCCTCGGACTGGGCGTTATGCAGATCAATTCCGGTATGAATACCCTGTTCGGACTGCCTTCGAACCTGATTGTACAGATTATTATTATTGCCATTATTTCCGTTATTTATATCGGCACTGCGGTGGCCGGTATTGAAAAGGGAATCAAGGTGATTGGTGATATCAACCTTTATCTGGTATTTATTGTTATGATCGCCTGCTTCCTTGTCGGTCCGAAGATCGACATTCTGAACAATATCACCGGCGGCGTGGGAGATTATATCAATAATTTCTTCAGCGATTCGCTGATGATCACCGGATACGGAGATAACAGCTGGTCTCTTGGCTGGCGTGTATTCTACTGGGCCTGGTGGATCGCATGGGCTCCCTTCGTGGGTCTGTTCGTTGCCAGAATTTCCAGAGGACGTACCATCCGTGAATTTGTTCTCGGCGTGCTGCTGGTGCCCTGCCTGCTCTCTATTGTATGGTTCGGTATTTTCGGGTCCATGGGCCTTACGCTCGGCATGAACGGAACACTTTCCATGGAGGCTCTGAAAGAGGCCGCAGCTGCGCCGGAAGTGGCTCTTTATCTGGTACTGCAGAAATATCCGTTCGGAACGATTATTTCCGTCGTGATCACGGTACTTTTGTGCACCTTCTTTATTACATCGGCAAACTCCGGTACGTTCGTGCTGTCCCAGCTGAGCTCTCAAGGAAGTCTGAATCCGCCGAAGAACCGCATGTTCTTCTGGGGAATCGTTCAGTCCGTCATGGCAGTGGGCATGCTGATTGCCGGAGGCCTGAAGCCTCTGCAGACCGTTTCGATCGCAGCGGCGTTCCCGTTTATCTTTATTATGTTCGCTTGCATGGTATCCGTCTGGAAGGCACTGAATCAGGAAGTGGCCGGAAAAGACGATACGTCTAAATATAGCGGCAATTAAACCGGACATAGGGGATAAAAGTTTACAGATTGGTATTTTGCCAGTAGAAAAAAAACTTCTGCTGCGTTATAATATTTTATTATAGGGTGGCTTGCCATCCGAAGGGAAAAGGAGACACGCAATGAGCAAGGTTTATGATGTTGTGATTCTTGGCGCCGGCCCCGGCGGCTTGGCAGCCGGCCTGTATGCAGGACGCGCCCGTCTTTCCACACTGATCATCGAGAAGGGACAGGACGGTGGTCAGATCGCGATCACGGATGAGATCGAGAACTATCCGGGACAGATGCTGGAAGAAGAGAGCGGCCCCAGCCTGATCGCACGTATGACAGAGCAGTGCAAAAAGTTCGGCTGCGACCGTGTGTCGGATACCATCAGCAGCGTAGAGCTGGAAGGCCCTGTGAAAAAGCTTGTCGGCAGAAAGGGCGAGTATGAGGGCAAGACCGTGATCATTGCGACCGGTGCTTATCCCAGACCGATCGGCTGCAAGGGCGAGCAGGACTACATGGGCCGCGGCGTTTCCTATTGCGCCACCTGCGATGCCAACTTCTTTGAAGATTTGGAGGTCTTCGTGGTAGGCGGCGGCGACGCAGCTGTGGAAGAGGCCATGTATCTGACCAAGTTTGCCCGTAAGGTTACCATCATCCATCGCAGAAACGAACTGCGCGCGGCAAAGTCCATCCAGGAAAAAGCCTTCAAGAACGACAAGCTGTTCTTCATGTGGGATTCCGTGGTGGAAGAGCTGGGCGGCGATGAGCTGCTGCAGAAGATGATCGTTCGCAACGTCAAGACCGGCGAGCTGACCACCTACGAGGCAGATGAGGACGACGGACTGTTCGGCGTGTTCGGATTTATCGGTCGTGTGCCGAATTCCGATCTGTTCAAGGACAGCGGCCTTACCATGGACGAAAAGGGCTATATCCCCACGGATGATGACATGCATACCAATATCCCCGGCGTATTTGCCGTCGGCGATATCCGTGTAAAGAGCCTGCGTCAGGTCGTAACGGCCGCCGCAGACGGTGCCATCGCAGCCACCCAGGCAGAGAAATATATTAACGAACTTGATTAATATATTTTCGTACGGATTGCGAGAGCACGAAGTGCGTAGCAATCCGAAGCTTATGATATAAAACGAATAACATTTTTAAACCTATTATACACAGCAGGAGGACAAAATCATGTTAGAAGTTGATAAGAAAACATTTGAAGAGGAAGTTCTGAAGGCGGAAGGTACTGTTTTCGTAGATTTCTACGGCGACGGCTGCGTGCCCTGCCAGGCTCTGATGCCCTTTGTGCATGCGCTGGCTGACAAGAATGAAGGCGGCAAGGTGAAATTCTGTGCTCTGAACACCACCAAGGCCCGTCGTGTTGCCATCGGCCAGAAGGTGCTGGGACTTCCCGTTATGGCTATCTACCAGAATGGTGAGAAGGTAGAAGAGCTGGTCAAGGACGACGCTACCGAAGAGAACATCGAAAAAATGGTAGCGAAGTACCTGTAAGTTTCACCGTTTCTTTTGACCGTACCGGCCGAAAGGCCGCTGCGATATAAACCCACTACAACCCCATAAGAAAGGAGACTGGTCATGGCGATCTTAAAAGGAAAGAAAGTCGTCATCATCGGCGACCGCGACGGTGTACCGGGCGAGGCTATTAAAGCCTGCGTGGATACCGCCGGCGGAGAAACCGTCTTTGCATCGACCGAATGCTTCGTCTGAACGAGCGCGGGTGCAATGGATCTGGAGAATCAGAAGCGCGTGAAGGAATTCGCAGAGCAGTATGGCCCCGAGAACGTAGTAGTCGTTGTCGGCGCCGCTGAGGGTGAGGCCGCAGGTCTTGCCGCGGAAACTGTAACCGCTGGTGATCCTACCTATGCAGGTCCGTTGACAGGGGTCCAGCTTGGACTCACGGTGTTCCATGTATGCGAACCGGAGCTGAAGGAAGAATTTGATCCTGAAGTCTACGATGAGCAGGTAGGTATGATGGAGATGGTTCTTGATGTAGACGATATCGTGGAAGAAATGACTGCTATCCGCGACGAGTACTGCAAATACCTGTAATGTGTGATCTGGGAGAGCGAGAAGGGATTCCTTCAAACTCTCCCACACACGCATAAGGGGTTGTTATTGGAGGAAATGATAGTTTTACGTGCGTCATAGATAATATCAATGACGCGGATAACACCTTGCTATTTCCACAAATTTGAAAGGAGAACAGCAGCATGAACAGTGTGATCAAGGGCGCCAGCTATATTCTGGCCCATACGCCTGAAATGGTGATCCACAACGGAACCACGCAGACCACGGAGCGCATCGTCAATCCCGACGGTGATTATCTGAAGGCCCTTCCGAGCCATCTTCGTTCCTATGAGGATTGTGTGAATTACTGGCCGAATCAGGTATATATCGGCAACGCCACGCCGGACGAACTGGCGGAGGTTGCGTTCCCGTATTATGATAAGACAAAAGAAGGTGCTTCCCGCTACGGAAAATTCGGCGAGATCATGCCGGAGGAAGAGTTCCTGATCCTGGCCCAGTGCTGTGACGTATTCGAAGTCCTGCTGCTGGAAAAGGGCTTTGTGGCTGCCAACAAGGAAAAACTGGCTGCAGATCCCATTATCACCGAGGATATTCTGGCCCGCGTACAGGAAGGCGTAGAGCTTTCCGAGATCGAGCACTTTGTAAACGATGAGCACGCCGAGGGCCTGTACCATGCCGGACAGCTGGTAGGCTGCGTGAAGCGCGCCCATGATATCGATGTGAACCTTTCCGCAGAGGTCATGCATGAAAACATCATGACCAAGGCGACCAGCGTTCTGGCACTGCTGTATGCCGTGAAGAATGCCGGTATCAGCAAGGATGACGTTGAGTACGTGATCGACTGCTGCGAGGAAGCCTGCGGTGATATGAACCAGCGCGGCGGCGGCAACTTTGCGAAGGCTGCGGCGGAGATCGCCGGCCTGAAGAACGCCACCGGTTCCGACGCCAGAGGCTTCTGCGCAGGACCTTCCCATGCACTGGTAGAGGCTGCTTCCCTGGTCAAGGCCGGCGCCTTTAAGTGTGTGTTGGTGACCGGCGGCGGCTGCACGGCCAAGCTGGGCATGAACGGCAAGAACCATGTAGAAGCCGGCATGCCTGCGCTGGAAGACTGCCTGGGCGGCTTCTGTGTGGTCCTGATGGAAAATGACGGCGTAAGCCCTGAGATCAACCTGGATATCCTGGGCCGTCACACCGTAGGTACCGGCGCGGCTCCTCAGAACGTTATCGGTTCCCTGGTAGCGGATCCGCTGGAGAGAGCTGGCCTGACCATCAACGATATTGACAAGTACTCCCCCGAAATGCAGAACCCGGATATCACCAAGCCCGCCGGCGCCGGTGATGTTCCGATGGCCAACTACAAGATGATCGCTGCTCTGGCCGTCAAGAAGGGCTGGCTGGATAGAAAAGCGATCCCCACCTTTGCCAAAGAGCATGGCCTGACCGGTTTCGCTCCCACGCAGGGCCACATTCCGTCCGGCGTGCCGTACATCGGCTTTGCCAGAGAGGACATTCTGGCCGGAAAGATCAAAAAAGCCATGATTATCGGCAAGGGCTCCCTGTTCCTGGGCCGTATGACCAACCTGTTCGACGGCATTTCCTTCGTGATCCAGGCCAATACCGCGGCTGAGGCACAGAAGGAAGCAGGCGTATCCGAGGAGGAAGTAAAGGGTCTGATCGCAAAGGCCATGAAGGAATTTGCTGCCTCCCTGCTGGCAGAATAAGAGGGGGTACAGATAACTATGGCAAACGGCATTGAAAAAATGATCGCCGAGACCTTCATGCAGATGGCAGAGGGCCTGGAAACAGGCAGCTTCGGCAAGCGTCCGAAGATCGCTCTGACCGGCATGGGGAGTGAACACGGCGAAGCAAATGCCATGGCGGCGGCAAAGGCCGCTGCCGCGGATGGCATTGATGTATATTATATCGGAAGTCTGGAAGACCCGGCTGTGACCACCGTAAAGGTGGCGGACGACGAAGAAGGGCACAAGAAGATGGAAGATATGCTGGCGTCCGGCGAAATTGACGGCGCAGTGACCATGCACTTCCCCTTCCCGATTGGTGTATCCACCGTCGGCCGCAGTGTTGTCCCGGCCAACGGCAAGGAAATGTTCCTGGCAAATACCACCGGTACCTCCAGCACAGACCGCATTGAAGGCATGATCAAAAATGCCATCTATGGCATTATTACGGCCAAGGCCTGCGGCGTGGCTGCACCCACGGTGGGTATCCTGAATGTAGATGGTGCCCGTCAGACAGAAAAAGCCCTGAAAAAGCTGGCCGATGGCGGATATCCTATCTGCTTTGCAGAATCCGCCCGCGCCGACGGCGGCTGCGTGATGCGCGGCAACGATGTGCTGCAGGGCTCCGCGGATGTCATGGTCATGGATTCCCTGACCGGTAACGTAATGAGCAAGATGCTTTCCTCCTTTACCACCGGCGGAAGCTTTGAAGCGACCGGCTTCGGTTATGGCCCCGGTATCGGAGAAGGCTATGAGCAGCTGGTGATGATCGTCTCCCGTGCCTCCGGAGCTCCGGTCATTGCCAATGCGATCCGCTTTGCGGGACAGCTGGTAAGAAACCGCGTGTTCGAAGTGGCAAAGGCGGAATTCGCCGCAGCTAAAAAAGCAGGCCTGGACAGCATCCTGGCTGATCTAAAGGCTTCTCAGAAACCTGCGGCAGCGGAAGAAGAGGTCAAGGCTCCCCCGGCCGAGATCGTAACCGCAGCCATCCCCGGCATTGAGGTCATGGATCTGGAAGATGCCGTGAAGGCGCTCTGGAAAGCCGGGATTTATGCGGAAAGCGGCATGGGCTGCACCGGTCCGATCGTTCGGATCTCCGAGGCCAACGAAGCAAAGGCCGTGGAAATTCTGAAAAAGGCAGGATACGTGGGCTAATTCCATGAATTTAAAACAAATCGAGGCATTTATCAAAATCGCAAATAATCAGAGCTTCTCCAAGACAGCAAGGGAGATGTACCTGACGCAGCCGACGGTGAGCGCGGCCATCAAGAATCTGGAGGACGAACTGGGCATCACGCTGTTCGTGCGGAATACCCGGGGCGTCGAGCTGACAGAGGGCGGAAAACAGATCTATCTGTATGCCAAGCAGATGTGCGAGGCGGCCTCCGCCATTCAGATGATCAGCAAGGATCGCAGCCAAAAGGAGCAGATCAGCCACGAGCTGGTGATCTCCGCCAGCACGATCCCGGCGCAGTATCTGCTTCCGGAACTGATGGCACGGTTCAGCAGCCGCTACCCGGAGACACAGTTCCGGGTGAGTGTTTCGGACAGCGCGAATGTGGCGCGGGATATCGAGACGCACAAGGCAGTGATCGGAATGTGCGGCACGGTGCCGGAGGGCAGGAATTATACCTGCATTCCCTTCTATCAGGATGAACTGGTCGTGATCACGCCCAACACGGAGGCATTCCGGAACAGAGTCGGGCAGCCGGTCGCGTCCTGGATCCGGGAGGAGTCCCTGATCCTGCGAGAAGAGGGCTCAGGAACCCGGGCGGAAGCCATTCGGTTCCTGCGGGACGCGGGGATCCCGGAAGAAGAGCTCAACGTGACAGCCCGCATCGGAAACACCGGCGCCATCCTGCATGCCGTCAAAAAAGGATTGGGCGTGACCATCCTTTCCCGCCTGGCGGCGGAGGAAGAGGAGGCAGCCGGCCGAGTGCTGCTGTTCCCGATTTCCGAAGAAGGAGCTATGCGGTCCATTTATATTATTTACAACGCAATGTTCCCTCAGACAGAATCGGTAAAACGCTTTATACTTTTTGCAAAGAAGTA
>CAMNFR010000067.1 GCA_946537305.1 uncultured Lachnospiraceae bacterium
TTAAGACGCCGCCCTCTCACGGCGGAAACAGCGGTTCGATTCCGCTATGAGCTACGAAACAGAACGGGGAGATCATTCTCCTCGTTTTTTCATGCCTTTTGGCCGTTGTCGGCAAAAAACACTTGCATTTTCTGACGATATGTGATAGGGTGTTTAATGTTAATAAAGTGTGGTTGCGAAGAGTGGACGAGATACAGTCCACTCTTCGTTCGTTGTGCAGAATACCCAGGGGGAATAAAGCTTGGCAAAACACGAGGAGTATGAAAAGAAAACAGAGGCGCTGGTCGCTCCGATGATGGAAGAATACGGCTTTGAACTGGTGGATGTGGAATACGTGAAGGAAGGCTCCAACATGTATCTGCGCGCCTATATTGACAAGCCCGGCGGCATTACGGTAGACGACTGCGAAATGGTCAGCCGACGCCTGAGCGACCGGCTGGACGAGGAAGACTTCATTTCGGAGTCTTACATTCTGGAGGTCAGCTCCCCGGGGCTGGGCCGTCCGCTGAAAAAAGAGAAGGATTATGCCCGCAGCGTGGGGAAGGAGATCGAGATCCGTACCTTCCGCGCCGTCGACCATGAAAAGACTTTTGAGGGCATTTTAAAGGAATACGACAAGGATACGGTGACCATCGCCGTCTCCGAGGATGAGACCATGACTTTTGACCGCCAGAATATTGCGCTGATACGCCTGGCTTTTGATTTTTAAGGAGGATACCGGAAAATGAATAAGGAATTGCTGGATGCCCTGACGATCCTGGAAAAGGAAAAAGGAATACGCAAGGAGACCCTTCTCTCTGCTATCGAGACATCGCTTATCAAAGCCTGTGAAAATCACTTCGGCAAAGCGGATAATGTGCGTGTCACCATCGATCCGGAGACCTGTGATTACGAGCTGTACCGGGAAATGGAAGTGGTAGAGACTGTGGAAGATCCCGTTACCCAGATCACGCTGGAAAAGGCCAAAGAGCTGAATCCGGCCTATGAACTGGGCGATGTGGTCCGTCAGGATGTGGAGTCCCGCTCCTTTGGGCGGATCGTCACGCAGAATGCAAAGAACGTAATCCTGCAGAAGATCCGTGAAGAAGAACGCAAATCCATCTACGACTACTTTATTGAAAAGCAGCGTGAGGTCGTCACCGGTATCGTACAGCGCAATCTGGGAAGAGCTATCAGCATCGACCTGGGCAAGGCGGATGGTATTCTGAATGAGAACGAGCAGGTGCGCGGAGAACATTACGAGCCGATGGACCGCATTAAGGTCCTGATCCTGGAAGTCCGCACCACCAATCGTGGCCCCCGGATCCTGGTTTCCCGCACGCATCCGGACCTGGTAAGACGTCTGTTCGAGGCGGAGGTCGCTGAACTGCAGGACGGCACGGTAGAGATTAAGGCGATCTCCCGCGAGGCCGGTTCCCGTACCAAGATGGCCGTTGCCAGCAATGACCCGGATGTGGACGCCGTGGGTGCCTGCGTGGGCGTGAACGGCAGCCGCGTGAGCGCTATTGTGGATGAACTGGGCGGCGAAAAGATCGACATTATCAACTGGAGCGACAATTCGGCGGAGCTGATCGAAAACGCACTGAGCCCGGCCAAGGTCATCTGCGTACTGGCGGATGATGAAGATAAGACCGCGCAGGTGGTCGTCCCGGATTATCAGCTTTCCCTGGCCATCGGTAAGGTGGGACAGAACGCCCGTCTGGCGGCCCGCCTGACAGGGTACAAGATCGACATCAAGAGCGAGACACAGGCCAGAGAGAGCGGACTCTTCGAGGAGATCGGGTATATCGAGGATTACTACGATGACGGAGAGGAAGAATACGATGAGGATGCCTACTACGATGAGTACGACGAGGAAGAATATCCCGAGGGGGAATATGTAGAAGGCGAATATCCCGAGGAAGAATACGAAGAGGGCGAATATACAGATGAGCCCGAAGAAATGTACGAAGAGGCTGACGCCGGTGAGGTCGATCCGGCGGAGGAAACCGCTTCCGCAGAAGAATAGAGGAAGGGGATGGATGTGTGAAGGCAGCGCGTAAACAACCGATCCGGACCTGCATTGGCTGCGGGGAGGCGAAGGAAAAGCGGGAATTGATCCGTATCCTGCGGTCCCCGGAAGGGACGTTCTCCATTGATACAACGGGGAGAAAGAACGGACGCGGCGCATATCTGTGCCGGGATCCTGAGTGTCTGGAGAAGGCCATCCGTACGCACGGGCTGGAGAGATCTTTCCGGATGACCATTCCGGCGGAGGTGACAGAACAATTGAGAGAGGAGTTGAGCAGTCTTGATTCCTGAGAAAAAGGTCCTGTCCATGCTGGGGCTGGCGCGAAGGGCCGGCAAGGTGGTAAGCGGGGAGTTTTCTACAGAGAAGGCGGTCAAGACCGGAAAGGCATTCCTGGCGGTCGTGGCTGCAGATGCCTCGGAGAATACGCAGAAAATGTTTCGCGATATGTGCCGCTTTTATGAGGTGCCGTTGTGTGTGATCGGCACCAAGGAGGAGCTGGGACATGCGATCGGTCAACAGATGCGGGCGTCCGCAGCGGTGACCGATGAAAACTTTGCCCACACAATATTGAAGATGACGAAGAACGAGATAGACGGAGGCGGTCAGAATGGCGATAGAGAATAACGAAGAGAGAAGAGAGCAGTCGGCGGAGCAGCCGAAGAAAAAGAAGATCACAGCAGTGTTTCATGCTCAGAACAGTGCTCATAACAGTTTGAAATCCAGACCCGGCAGCGGCAGCGCCGGCGCAAGAAAACCCCAGGGGAGCGGCGCCCGTCCTGCAGGCAGCAGACCGGCAGGCGCGGCAGGCGCCCGCCCCGCAGGCAGCAGACCGGCAGGCGTAGCAGGCACTCGCCCTGCTGGCAGCAGACCGGCAGGCACAGCAGGCGCCCGCCCCGCAGGCAGCAGACCGGCAGGCGCAGCAGGAACCCGTCCCGCGGGCAGCAGACCGGCTGCAGGCGTGCGGACCGCAGCGCCTCGTACGGCGGAAGCGGTTGCTGAAGCGGAACGTAAGATCGTCCCGGCGGCACCTGCAGAGGAGAAAGTGATGTCCGCAGCGGGAGCGCCGGAAGCAAAGAAGACGGCGGAAGCGGAAGTGAAGACGGCAGCACCTGCCGTGGAGCCCGCAAAGGCAGCCCCGGCATCGGAGGCGGCTCCGGCGGCGAAGGAGACGGTTCCGGTTGAGAAGCCCGCAGCGGAAAAGCCTGCGGAGAATGCTCCGAAAGCGGCTGCGGAGAAACCGGTGGAGAAGCCTGCAGAGGCGGCCCCGGCAGCGGAGAAACCGGCAGAGCCGGCGAAGCCTGTGCGCCGATTTGTAGATATGAATCAGGTCCGTGCGGCTGAAAAGGCTGAAAAGGACCGCGTGGAACGCGCCAAAAATCAGGCCCGCGCCGGCAGAGACGGCAGAACCGGCGGTCCCAGCGGAAGAGGCGGCGCAGGCCGTCCCGGAGAAAGACAGGGCCAGGGCGGAAGACCCGGTCCCGGCGGAAGAGGCGGCCAGGGATCCGGTGGAAGACCCCAGATGGGCGGCAGCAGAGGCCCGGCCGGAGCCGGAAGGCCCAGCCAGGGCGGCGGCGCCGGAGCACGGCCCGGTGCAGGTGCCGGAAGACCCAGTGACCGTCCTGCCAAGACCGGCGGCGATTCCTTTGGCATGGGCGTTGCCAAGCCCTCTGCCAAGGCCGGCGGTGCCAAGAATAAGAACAACGGCAATCGCTTTAACCGCAAGGATACGGACGAGCTCAGACGTCCCGGCGGCAAGGGCAAGGGCGGCAGCCTGAAGGAGTTGGAGCGTCCCGGCAAGCCCGCAAAGAAGGAAGCGGCGGAGCCGGAGATCAAGATGATCGTCCTGCCCGAGGTGCTGACCATCCGTGAGCTGGCGGAGAAGATGAAGATCAATCCTTCCGTGATCGTGAAAAAGCTCTTCCTGAAGGGCAAGATCGTGACCGTGAACCAGGAGATCGATTACGAGACCGCATCAGATATCGCGGTAGAATTTGATGTGCTGACAGAGCAGGAAGAAAAGGTGGATGTCATCGGCGAACTGCTGAAGGACAGCACAGAGGATGCGGAAGAGGATATGGTCCCCCGTCCTCCCGTGGTCTGCGTCATGGGTCATGTAGATCATGGTAAGACCTCCCTGCTGGATGCGATCAGAAATACCAATGTGACGGCCAGAGAGGCCGGCGGTATCACCCAGGCCATCGGTGCTTCCGTGGTGGAGATCAACGGACAGAAGATTACCTTCCTGGATACCCCCGGACACGAGGCATTTACCGCCATGCGTATGCGCGGCGCCCAGGCCACGGATATCGCCATCCTGGTGGTGGCGGCGGACGACGGCGTGATGCCGCAGACCGTAGAAGCGATCAACCATGCCAAGGCAGCCGGCGTGGATATTATCGTAGCCATCAACAAAATTGATAAGCCCGGCGCCAACGTAGAGCGCGTGATGCAGGAGCTGACGGAGCACGAGCTGGTCAGCGAAGAGTGGGGCGGCAGCAATATTTTTGTGCCGGTATCCGCCAAGACGGGCGAGGGCATTGACGACCTGCTGGAATCCGTGCTGCTGGTAGCAGAGGTGGCGGAGCTGAAGGCCAATCCCAACCGGAAGGCCAGAGGTCTGGTCATCGAAGCACAGCTGGACAAGGGCAGAGGCCCTGTGGCGACCGTTCTGGTACAGAAGGGTACGCTGCATGTTGGCGACACCGTGGCCTGCGGTTCCTGCTACGGCAAGATCCGTGCCATGATCAACGACAAGGGACGTCGTGTGAAGACGGCCGGTCCTTCTGATCCTGTGGAAATCCTGGGCCTGAACGATGTACCCGGTGCCGGCGAGATCTTTACCGCCACCGATAATGAAAAGGAAGCCAGAAGCTACGCCGAGACGTTCATTGCCGAGGGCAAGAAGAAGCTGCTGGATGACACCAAGACCAAGCTTTCGCTGGATGATCTGTTCACGCAGATCAAGGCCGGCAATGTGAAGGAACTGAACCTGATCATCAAGGCGGATGTGCAGGGCTCCGTGGAAGCCGTGAAGCAGAGCCTGATGAAGCTTTCCAACGATGAGGTCGTGGTGAAGGTCATTCACGGCGGCGTAGGTGCCATCAACGAATCCGATGTGACCCTGGCCTCCGCTTCCAACGCCATTATTATCGGCTTCAATGTGCGCCCGGATGTGATGGCGAAGCAGATCGCAGAGCGGGAGAAGGTGGATGTGCGCGTGTATAAGGTCATTTACCAGGCTATCGAGGATGTGGAAGCTGCCATGAAGGGCATGCTCGATCCGGTCTTCGAAGAGCGCGTCCTGGGTCATGCTGTGGTGCGCCAGACCTTCAAGGCTTCCGGCGTAGGTACCATCGCCGGCGCCTATGTGCTGGATGGCAAGATCGTGCGCGGATGCAAGTGCCGCGTGTCCCGCAACAACGAGCTGCTCTTTGACGGTGCGCTGGCATCGCTGAAGCGCTTTAAGGATGACGTGAAGGAAGTCCTGACCGGATATGAATGTGGTCTGGTCTTTGACAAGTTCAACGACCTGCAGGAGGACGACACCGTGGAAGCCTACGATATGGTCGAGGTCTCCCGGGCGTAAGATTGACGTTTGACGGCCGCCCCGGCGGGCGGCCGAACAGAGGATAAAATGAGAAAGAACAGTATCAAGAATGTACGGATTAACAGTGAGGTGCAGCGGGCGCTCAGCAGCATTATCCGGAACGAGGTAAAGGATTACCGCCTGGACGGCATGGTCAGCGTGACGGATGTCTATGTGGCACCGGATCTGAAGACCTGCAAGGCCTATATCAGCGTTCTGGGGGATGCCGAAAAACTGGCGCTTACCATTGAAGGGCTGACGCGGGCGGAAGGCTTTATCCGCAGCTGCCTGGCCAGAGAGGTGAATCTGCGCAACACGCCGAAGATCACCTTTATCCCGGATACCTCTATTGAATATGGCATTGCCATGTCCGAAAAGATCGACCGTGTGCGTGAAACGGACGGTGAATAAAATGGATAAAAAGCAGCAGATCCGGCAGTGGTGGGCAGAGGCGGACAGCATCGTGATTCTGGGGCATGTGCATCCGGATGGGGACTGCGTGGGTTCCTGCCTGGGGCTGTGGAATTATCTGAAAAAGATCCGGCCCGAGGCGGAGGTGCAGGTCCGTCTGGAAAACTGCCCTGCTGAGTTTGCCTTTTTGCCTGGTGCGGACCGCATTTCCTTCGATTTTTCGGAGGAAAAAGCTTATGATCTTTGTATGTGTCTGGATGCCGGGGACGCCTTGCGGCTGGGCGACGCGGTGCGTTATCTGAAAAGTGCGTCCCGTTCAATCTGCCTGGACCACCATGTTACCAATAAAGGATTCTGCGATATCAATGTGGTAGAGCCGCATGCCAGTTCTACCAGCGAGGTGCTGGCAGAGTATCTGGATCCGGAACAGATGAACAAGGATATCGCAGATTGTCTGTACCTGGGCATTATTCATGATACCGGCGTGTTTAAGTATGACTGCACCAGTGAGAAGACCATGTGCCTGGCCGGGCGCCTGATCTCGCTTGGGGTGGATACCCGACAGATGATTGATGATACCTTTTATCGGAAAAGCTTTGTGCAGAACCGCCTTATGGGAGCTGCGCTGCTGAAAGCCAGGCTTCTCTGCGGCGGAAGGATGATCGCAAGCTTTCTTTCGGCGGCCGAGTTCCGCCAATACGAAGCGACGCCGGCCGATACAGAGGGAATCGTGGCGCAGCTGAAGCTGACCGCCGGCACTGAGGTCGCGATGTTTTTGTATGAAACTGCACCGGGGCTGTATAAGATCAGCCTGCGAAGTGAGAGCGTTGTAGATGTCAGCCGTATCGCCGCACAGTATGGCGGAGGCGGACACGTACGGGCTTCCGGCGGCCGATTCGAGGGAGATCCCGAAGAGGTCATCGCGCAGGTGGCAGAGGCTGTTTCTTTGCAGCTGTAAACAAGGCGGAGGAGCAGGGTGTTATGGATGGGATCCTGATTATTAATAAAGAAAAGGGCTTTACCTCCCATGATGTGGTGGCGAAGCTGCGGGGGATCCTGCATCAGAAAAAGATCGGTCACACCGGCACGCTGGATCCGGATGCGACCGGCGTTCTGCCGGTCTGCCTGGGCCGTGCCACCCGGGTGTGCGAATTGCTGACAGATTCTGACAAGATCTATGAGGCGGTACTTCATCTGGGCGTCGTGACGGATACACAGGATTTGACCGGCTGCGTGCTGGAGCAGCATCCGGTCAATGTATCTCCGGAAGAGATCGCGGCGGTGACTGCCTCCTTCGAGGGGGCGCAGGAACAGATCCCGCCCATGTATTCAGCACTGAAGGTAAACGGGCGAAAGCTGGTGGACCTGGCCCGGGAGGGGCGTGTGGTGGAGCGAAAACCGCGTCCCATCACCATTTATCAGATTGAGATCCTGGAGATGCAGATCCCGGAAGTAAAGCTCCGTGTCAGCTGCTCCAAGGGTACCTATATTCGAACGCTGTGTCATGATATCGGCAGAGCACTGGGCTGCGGAGGCGCCATGCAGGCGCTCGTGCGAACAAGGGCAGCAGGATTTACCCTGCCGGAGGCACTGACGCTGTCTCAGGTGGAGGCGAAAAGAGACGACGGGTCTCTCTCCGAAGCGGTGATCCCGCTGGAACGCATATTCCGCGATCTGCCGGCCTTTACGGTAGATGAGGCACATAGAAAGCTTCTGGCGAACGGGAATCCTCTGCCGATAGAAGGCGGAAGCTGGAGCCGCACCGAAGAGGAAAAAGACACTGCGGCAGAAGGGCCGGAACAGGCAGCGGTTTATTTCCCGGATGGGAGTTTCGCGGCGGTCTATGAGAAGCGCCCGGGGCATTCCCGCCTGAGACCGGTCAAAATGTTTCTGTGACGGAGTAAAAATATGATCGTGATCCACGATACCGCACAGCCGGGATTTTCCGGTTCCAGTGTGGTCACCATTGGAAAATTTGACGGGTTTCACCGGGGGCATCAGAGGATTCTGGCGGAGGCGAAGGCTTGCTGTGCCGCCGGGGAGCCGTTGGTGGTCTTTACCTTTACCCGGTCTCCCCAGGCTATGATTACCGGAAGCCGGAGCGGAAACCTGCTGACGCGGGCGGAAGCCAGAGAAGCCGCCGCCGCGTTGGGCGTGGATGTGCTGGTGGAATATCCCTTTACAGAGGAGACCCGGCATATCACCGCAGAGGAATTCCTGGAGCGCATTCTGCTGAAGGAGCTTCATATGCACACCATCGTGGCCGGCCCTGACTGCCGCTTCGGCTACGAACGACGGGGGAACCTTACGTTCCTGGAGGAACAGCGGCGCGGCCGCTATGAGGTGCGCCGGGTCGAAAAGGAACAGTGGCGGGGAGAGGCGATCAGCAGCACCCGTATCCGTGATGCCCTTACAGTAGGGATGCCGGAGGATGCGCGGGAGATGTTGGGACACCCTTTCTCTTTTCACGGGACAATCGTTCACGGACAGGCCCTCGGGCGGCAGATGGGATTTCCGACCATCAATCTGGAGGTTTCACCGGAAAAACTGGTCCCCAGGAAGGGCGTTTACGCGGTGTGGGTGAAGATTGACGGAAAAACCCATATAGGAGTGGCCAATGTGGGGGTCAAACCAACAATTTCAGGCGTAAATGCTGTCGGAGTGGAGAGTTACATATATCACTTCCGAGAGGATGTCTACGGAAAGGAAGCCGAGGTGTCTCTGGCAAAATTCATCCGCCCGGAACGAAGGTTTGCCTCGCTGCAGGAACTGCAGCAGCAGGTAACGGCAGATAAAGAACAGGTCTTACAGTATTGGGGGGAGGAAGCATGAGCAGATCGGGAAGAAAATGGACAGTCTTGCTGCTGGCGGCGGGGTTGATCTTGCTGACAGCGGTGCCCGCGCATGCCACGGCCGGCTCCGGCCTCTTTCAGTGGGGCAGCCGGGAGGAGAGCGCAGCGCAGGAGCCGGAACCGGAGTCGGCGGCGGCAGAACCGGCGGAATCCACAGATTCTGCGGCAGAGGCGCAGGAAGGGGAAAGCGGTGCCGAAGTCACCCCCCGCAGCGAAGACCTGCGGGAAACCGAAGCAGGCGATGACCTGCAGACGATGACAGATGAAGAGGTCACGGAGGAACAGAAACGTCTGGCGAAGGAAGGATCTCTGGAGAAGCTTACGGAAAGCTTTCACAAGCTGGGCATCGTACAGATCGACAGCGGCTATCTGAACGTGCGGGAAAAGCGCGGAAAGAAGGGTAAGGTCATAGGCAAGATGGTCGGCAACGACGTCTGCGATATCCTGAAAAAGAAGGGGAAGTGGTACTATATCGAGTCCGGTCCTGTGAAAGGCTGGGTCGCCAAAAAGTACATCCTGACCGGCGATGAAGCGAAGGAAGCCGCCATTAATGCCATGCAGAACCTGAAGGTGACCATCGAGACAGAGACGCTGAATGTCCGAACGGAACCCAGCGAGAACGCGGAGATCTGGGATATGCTGGATCAGAGCGAAAAGTACGATGTCATCGAGAGCCTGGGAGACTGGATCCAGATCGAAGTGGATAATGATTCCACGGGCTATGTTTCCGCTAATTACGTGACGCTGGGGTATTCCCTGGGACGCGCCATCGAATACGAGGAGCAGGATAATCAGCGTCAGGAGATCGTGGACTATGCCATGCAGTATATCGGGAATCCGTATGTGTGGGGCGGAGAGAGCCTGACCGGCGGATGCGACTGTTCCGGCTTTACCATGCTGGTGTACCGCCATTTCGGCGTCTCACTGACACATTACAGTGTGGATCAGTCCCGGGAGGGAACACGTGTGACCGAGGACGAAATGCAGCCCGGCGACCTGATCTTCTACGCCAAGGGCGGCACCATCAATCACGTGACCATGTACATCGGAAACGGAAAGTGTGTGGGCGCCCAGAGCCGCCGCGCCGGCATCCAGGTGCGAAGCTGGAATTACCGTACGCCGGTGCGGATCGTGAATGTATTAGATTAAAATAAAGTGCGTAAAAGCAGAGGGTGCTGTCAGGAAAAGTGGCTTGACAATTTCTGCCCTGTATGATACCCTATGCTAGGTGCGCCGATACGGGAGCCGCCGGAATCTCCGACCGCGGCCCGGTATCCGGTAAGATCATATAATATAGGAGGAAAACACTATGATCACCAAAGAAAAGAAAGCTGAAATCATTGCTGAATACGGAAAGAGCGCCGGAGATACCGGTTCTCCCGAAGTACAGATCGCTCTTCTGACAGCGCGTATTGCCGACCTGACAGAGCATCTGAAGGTACATGCGAAGGATCATCATTCCCGTCGCGGCCTGCTGATGATGGTCGGTCAGAGACGTCGTCTGCTGGCGTATCTGAAGGATAAGGATATCGAGCGCTATCGTGCTCTGATCGCCAAACTGGGTATCCGTAAATAATCGATTGACAGCTGAAGGGTGGATTTCGCAATCCACCCTTATTTGCTCTGTAACACATTCATCGGGGCAGCATTTTTCGAGACCACTGAAAAGAAGAACGGCAGGTGAGCGGTTCTGTTTTTCAGTAGTTTCGAGCTGCTGCCCTTCCCCGCGCCGCCGGTAAGAGGCCGGCGCTGCGCAAAGAAAGGAAAGCGATATGTATAAGACCTATTCCATGGAACTGGCCGGACGTACCCTTACCGTTGATATCGGCCGGGTAGGCGCACAGGCCAACGGAGCGGCCCTGATGCACTATGGCGACACTGTGGTGCTGGCCACGGCCACCGCTTCTGACAAGCCGCGTGACGGCATTGATTTCTTCCCTCTGAGCGTCGACTACGAGGAGAAGATGTATTCTGTTGGCAAGATCCCCGGAGGCTTTAACAAGAGAGAGGGCAAGCCCAGTGAGCATGCCATCCTGACCTCCCGCGTGATCGACCGCCCCATGCGTCCGCTGTTCCCGAAGGACTATCGGAACGATGTTACGCTGAATAACCTGGTCATGAGCGTAGATCCTGACTGCACGCCGGAAATCATTGCCATGATCGGCTCCTCTATTGCTACCAGCATTTCTGATATCCCGTTTGCCGGCCCCATTGCCGGTACCGTGATCGGCCTGATCGATGGCGAGTTCATTGTGAACCCTACCACCGACCAGAAGAACGTATCTGACCTGGCTCTGACGGTGGCCTCCACCCGCGAGAAGGTCATCATGATCGAAGCCGGCGCGAATGAAGTGCCGGAGGACGTGATGTTCGCGGCCATCCAGAAGGCACATGAGGTAAATAAAGAGATCATCGCCTTTATCGATAAGATCGTGGCGGAGTGCGGCAAAGAAAAGCACAGCTACATCAGCTGTGTGGTGGCGCCCGAGCTGTGGGAGGATATGACCACCTTCATCCCCGCCGAGGAGATGGAAGAGGCAGTGTTCACCGATGTGAAGCAGGTGCGCGATGCCAATATCAAGGTCATCCAGGAGAAACTGATCGCCCGCTACGAAGAAGAGCATCCCGAGTGGGTGGAAGCGGTAGGCGAAGCCCTGTATCAGTATCAGAAGAAGACGGTCCGCAAGATGATCCTGAAGGATCACAAGCGTCCCGA
>CAMNFR010000068.1 GCA_946537305.1 uncultured Lachnospiraceae bacterium
TCGGCTGGGTCATCATGTTGTCCACATCCACGATGGCCATATCGGGCATCAGCTCGTAGTCCGTCAGCGGCCACTTGGTCCCGGTCTTCTCATCGGTGATGATGGCAAAGGGCGTCGCCTCGGAGCCCGTGCCGGAGGAGGTGGGGATCGCCACAAAGTAGGCCTTCTTGCCCATCTTCGGGAACTCGTAGATCCTCTTGCGGATATCCATAAAGTCCATCGCCATATCGTCAAAGTTCACGTCCGGGTTCTCATACATCACCCACATGATCTTCGCGGCATCCATGGCGGAGCCGCCGCCCAGGGCGATGATCACATCCGGCTCGAAATTCCGCATCTCCTTCGTTCCGGCCAGCGCGCATCCCAGCGTGGGATCGGGCGCCACGTCGTAGAAGCAGGTGTGGACGATGCCCATCTCATCCAGTTTTTCCTCGATGGGGCGGACATAGCCGTTTTTATAAAGGAAGGTATCCGTCACGATAAAGCAGCGCGTCTTGTGCAGTACGGTCTTCAGTTCGTCCAGGGCTACCGGCATGCAGCCCTTCGTGAAATACACCTTCTCCGGGGTTCTCAGCCACAGCATGTTCTCTCTCCTCTCCGCCACTGTCTTGATATTCAGCAGATCCATTACACCCACGTTGTGGGAGATGGAGTTGCCGCCCCAGGAGCCGCAGCCCAGTGTCAGCGAGGGCACCAGTTTGAAGTTGTACAGATCGCCGATGCCGCCCTGGGAGGAAGGGGTGTTGATCAGAATGCGGCAGGTCTTCATGCGCTCCGCGTGCGCCATCACCTTCTCCTTCTCCGCCGTATTCACGAAGAGGGATGCCGTGTGGCCGAAGCCGCCGTCCCGGACCAGTGCGTCTGCCTTATCCAACGCCTCTTCGAAAGTCTCTGCGCGGTACATGGCAAGCACAGGGGACAGTTTTTCGTGTGCAAAGGGCTCGGAGATATCCGTGCTCGTCACTTCACCGATCAGCACTTTGGTCCTGGGCGGTACGGCAACGCCTGCCATCTCCGCGATGTGTACCGCGGTCTGTCCCACAACGGCTGCGTTCACGGCGCCGTTCTTGATCACTGTATTTCCGACCTTGGCGATCTCGTCTCCCTTCAGGAAATAGCAGCCTCTGGCTGCGAACTCGGCTCTCACCTCGTCGTAGATGTCCGCCAGCACCGTCACCGACTGTTCGGAGGCGCAGATCATACCGTTGTCAAACACCTTCGAATGAATGATGGAGTTTACCGCCAGCTTTACATCCGCCGAACTGTCAATAATGACCGGAGTATTGCCCGCGCCAACGCCCAGGGCCGGCTTGCCGGACGAATAGGCCGCCTGCACCATCCCGGGGCCGCCGGTAGCCAGAATGCAGTCGCTCTCTTTCATCACCATGTTGGTTAGCTCCAGGGTGGGCTCATCAATCCAGGCAATGATGTTCTTCGGCGCGCCGGCCTTTACCGCCGCCTCGTAGACCACCTTGGCCGCCTCAATCGTGCTCTTCTTTGCGCGGGGATGGGGGCTGATGATCATAGCGTTGCGGGTTTTCAGGCAAATCAGTGCCTTAAAGATGGCCGTAGAAGTCGGGTTTGTGGTGGGGATGACCGCCGCAATAATGCCGATAGGATCTGCGATCTTCCGGATGCCGTAGGTCTTATCCTCCTCGATGACGCCGCAGGTCTTCGTGCTGCGGTATTTATTGTAGATGTACTCAGAAGCATAATGATTCTTGATCACTTTGTCCTCCACCAGGCCCATGCCGGTCTCTTCGACGGCCAGCTTGGCCAGCGGAATCCGGGCCTTGTTGGCAGCCATGGATGCCTCGTAGAAAATATGATCCACCTGTTCCTGGGTATAATGTGAAAAAGCTTCCTGGGCCTCGCGCATCTCAGCGAGTTTTGTCTCCAGTTCCTCTATGGTAGTAATTCTTGTCTCTTCCTTTTTGCTCATAACAGCCTCCTTGAATGCAGCCATTCGTTAATAATTTATCATTTATTCGGCATTATACTCCGGTTCCACCAGCATGTCAAGAAGTTTTTGTTTAAATTTTAACGTTATTAAATTAACTTTACATGTTGCAAAAAAGCACTTCGTACTATACCGAAGTGCCTGGAATCTTTTTTCTTTACAAGACCGACTCATATTCCGCTTCCCGGAATCCGACCACTACCTTTCCATCCCCGACCAGGATTGGCCGTTTCACCAGCATACCATCCGTGGCAAGCAGCGCCAGCATCTCTTCGTCACTCATGTCCTTCAGACGTTCCTTCAGTCCCATCGCCCGGTACAGCTGCCCGGAAGTATTGAAGAACTTTTTCAGGGGAAGGCCGCTGGTCTGCTGCCAGGCCTGCAGTTCCTCTGCGGTTGGATTCTGTGTTTTGATGTCCCGGATCTCATAGGAGACTCCCCGATCATCCAGCCATTTCTGTGCTTTTTTGCAGGTCGAACATTTCGGATAACATACAAACAACATTTGTGTTTCCTCTCTTTCCCTCTATTTTTATCTATTCTCATCTGTGGTTCACACTAAGCTTCGATCTTCTCCGCCAATTCCTTCTGATACACGGCCTCTTCTTCCGCCACAGTTGCGCGGTATGTCCCGATTTCCTCCCCTGTCAGCACCCTAGCAGAAATCCATGTAAGATTCCGTGCTGCCTTTTCGGTCTTCAGCACGATCTGCTGGTACGCCGGCCCGATCATCAGAAGCTTCATAGTCTCTTCCCGTTTCAGAAAACCGCTGGTAAAAATGCCGAGGGTATTATAGATCGTATCGTTGGCGATCGGTCCGATGATCACATCTGCTTCGGGATATTTGTCTGCCAATCCCGTGCGATTTCCGAAGATATATGAAAACCAGGCATCATCCCGCGTGAGACGTAGGATCTTCAGGCCCTCTGTCTCCAGCTCGTAGACATTCACCACGGTGTCGCTGCCCTTCCGTTCCTTCACCCATGTTCCCCGCTCCTTTCCTTCCTATATCCTGACCGGAGTTCACGCTTCACTCACGAGTCTTGCGCACGAATCTACGGTATCAGCGTTACAGCTCCGTATTGATCAGCGTGGGCTCCCTGGTCTAATCAACGATGCCGGCTTCACATCTCCGCATTGATTAATGCCGGCTCCCGGGTCTTTAACGCTGACAAGCGGATCCGTCCCCGACCATCCTCCAAAATATACGTTTCTCTCACCATGGACCCAAGTTTCGCCTTTTTATACATCTTCAAATAATCCGCCAGGATTCCCGGTACGATCGTCTGGTAGACCCGCTGCCCCTCCGCCAGTCCGTACCGCCGTACTAATTCCTGCTCTATTTCCTTGACTGTCATTTTTCTGTCTCCGATCCTCCTGTTTACGGGCTGCCATCTTACTTTAATGCTTCTGAGAATTGTGTCATTCCGGCTTAATTCTTTGGGATTGTCTCCCCAATATACTTACAACAAGTATTCAAAATGGCACAACCATAAAAACAGGCGCCGTCGAATCCTTGATGCAACGGCGCCTTTCTCCATCAGATGCTACGGAAGCATCCGGATATTGCAATCCTATTATACTCGATGTTACCGATACTGCGGCACGATCTTGTATACTTCCCAGGTGTCATCCTTAAGGGCATACAGATATTCGCCGGAGACTTCTACCGTTCTATATTCGTAATCCAGCAGCTGCGTTCCAGTGAACACTTCAAACACACCGACCTTGTTGTTTTCGTCGGAGCTGGCGGAGATCAGGCCGTCCGCCAGCGTGTTGGCATAGGTTTTATCCAGGTGCAGCGTGAAATCTTTATCCTTCAGGACAAAAACATCCTGATCCTTCATTGCGAGCAGATGATAGGCGGAACTTTCCAGCCCCTCAACAATTACGCCGTCCGGGCCGATCAGGGAGTACTTGTCATTTACCTTTGTATAGAAATACCCAGGGCAAATCTGGCCAAAATAGTCCGTGTTCTGCGCCAGCACCTTTCCCGTGGGATCCAGCACCTGATACTCGCCCGTCACAGCCTGCACAATGAAATATCCTGCATTTTCTGACTGGACCATCTTGTACATGTCCGGAAGGATCTGTTTTCCATCTTTATCCACTACCACATAGTTGCTGTTCTGATTCTGGTTCAAATATCCGCTGCTGCTTTCCAGATCGTACAGATACTCTTCGGTGGTATAACGTACAGCTCCGGTGTCATCAATCACACTATATTGGCCCGCATCGTAGGTCAACATGTAACCGTTGCCGATGCCCTGACTCTTCTCGGTCTTCAACAGTTCCTTACCGGTAGCATCGTACAGCGTCACATTACGCTCGGTATCTTCCACCGCCACGGCAGCGCCGCATTCGCGGATGGCATTCATGTAAGGGTTCGTGGACTGGATATCGCCCACAAAACTGCGGGTCACCGTGTCGTAGATCTTCGCGTAACCGGTATACATGGTGTCGTTTTCGCCCACCGTAATAGAGAACATCTCATCGGTGCTGTAGAAGAAGCACTCATCCTTGTTCTCGGTCTCTCCGGTTCCGTAGATCACCTTCAGGAAGCGTCCTGCCTCCGTTCCGGTCCGGTTCGCGACCCACTCAATAATAGCCGCTTCACAGGGGATCAGCTCCTCGCCATCCTTCGTGAACAGACCGGTGGAATTGATGTCTTCCTTACTGTTCCGCAGTGCCAGCAGGTTGTTTCCCAGATCGTCTACACTGTAATACGACCCTTCAATGGTCGTACCATTTCCGGCCATAATTCCATATGCCTCGCCGTTCGCTATCACAAAAACACCGCGCTGGAAGGACATGTTATTGCCGTCCGGAATACTTCCGATCTCCTCCAGGGTGTAGCCTGCAAGGACCCCCGATGTCGGCTTTTCCTCTGCCGCAGGCTGGGTAGTGGCTGCTTCTGTGCCTGCATCCGTCGCAGCTGCCGTCTCCCCGGCCGCCGCAGTCTCTGCCGGTGCTGCCGTTGTCTCTGCGGTAGCAAATGCACTGCCCGCTGCCCCCAGAATCATTGCGGCACACAGCAGCACGGAAATACGTTTCCCAAGGTGCCTGAACATATTCTTCATGTTGTTTCCTCCCCTTTAATTATTTGTCAGGAAAACGGTTACAATACATGTATAATAATAACAAACGCGATGACAAAAATCAACCTGCCAGACGGTATCTCTGACAACATGTCCCGCCCGATCACACTCTCACAATGCTCACCAGAATATCCCGGATGGTTTCCATGTCCTGGATCACTGTGAATTCATACGGGCCGTGGAAGTTGGCGCCGCCGGTGCAGAGATTGGGGCAGGGAAGGCCCATGTACGAAAGGCGTGCGCCATCCGTGCCGCCGCGCACGGGGACGACCCGCGGCGTAACGCCGTGCTCGCGCATAGCGGCTTCCGCCTTTTCGATCAGTTCCATGTGCGGCTCGATCATTTCCTTCATATTGTAATAGGAATCGGTCACCTCCACGGCCACTGTACCTGCGCCGTACTTACGGTTCAGTTCCTCCGCGATTTGCCCAAAGATCTGCTTGCGCTCTTCAAAGAGCTTCCGGTCGTGATCACGAATGATATAGACCATCTCCGCGCTCCCCACGTCGCCGCGTACATTCAACAGGTGCCAGAAGCCCTCGCGCCCCTCGGTGTCCGCGGGCGTCTGCCCCTTCGGGATCTGCTCATTGAATTCCATGGCCACCAGCGCCGCGTTGATCATCTTCCCCTTGGCCTCGCCGGGATGGATCACACTTCCCTTTACGCGCACCACGGCGGTCGCGGCGTTAAAGTTCTCATATTCCAGCTCGCCCAGCAGCCCGCCGTCCACGGTATAGGCAACGTCCGCGCCGAAATCTGCCACATCAAAACCATCCGCCCCGCGGCCCACCTCTTCGTCCGGCGTAAAACCGATGCAGATTTCTCCGTGCGGGATCTCCGGATGGGTCAGCAGAATCTCCGCCGCGCAGAGAATATTTGTCACGCCGGCCTTATCATCCGCGCCTAAGAGCGTGGTGCCGTCCGTCACAATGATATCCTTGCCGATGCCGGCGCGCAGGGACGGGAACTTCCCCGGGTCCATGGTCATCCCCAGTGACTCGTTCAACACAATGGTCCCGCCGTCATAATTCCGGATGATCCGGGGGTTCACATCCTTGCCGCTGCACTCACCCGCCGTATCCATATGTGCGATCAGGCCGATCACCGGCAGCGCCTTCTCCACATTGGAGGGGATGCGCCCGAATACGTATCCCTGGTCAGACACGCGGACATCCGAAATGCCAAGATCATTCATGTCCTGCTCCAGCAGACGGATCAGATCCCACTGGCAGTCCGTGCTGGGAATCCGCTCTGATTCCGCAGACTGCGTATTCACAGCTACATAACGAAGAAAACGTTCCGTCAGATTCATGGTTACCTCCCACAGTAAAATGTAAAATGCCGGCAAGAATTCATATCCATGCCGGCAGGCTCTCATGTCGTATGTTATAAGTGCTTATGTCTTATGCCTGAAGGGCCTCATGTTATATACCAGCATGCCCTCAGGTTTATGCCAACAGTCCCTCACGCTCCATCAGCTCTCTCAGATAGTCTGTGTACTGCCGCATGATACCATCCGCCACCGTATTCATTTCCTCATTTAATTCTTTTGCGTTTTTCGCATCTTTGATCTTGTCAACCGTTGTCTGGACCTGACCGATCTTTTTGCCATGCTCGACCAGCTTTCCGGCGCCGCCGGACGTGTAGGTGCAGGCTGCCTTGATCTGGTTCTTTTTCTTGAACAGCCCTCCCGTCTTCGGGTAAATAATCACGCACCAGGACGCCGTGGCAGGAAGAATAATATACTTTGTTTTCACATCCGGGTCCGACGTCATGGGATCTCCCACCCGAAAATCCCCGTATTCCTCCTTATCCCAATGCGCCTCCATAAACGCAGCCAGCTCCTCCAGCGTCATCTCACGCCTGATTTCAAAAGAATCAAGACCTTTCATACTGCACCTCCTCATAATCATCATTGTGAAACAGTTATGCAGAGGACGCCCCTCTCAAAATGATTGTACCAAAACAGATATGCTGATGCAAGCAATTGTGATTTCTGCTTGATATTCTGCGCAAAGTGTTATAAAATTGTCAATGTAATCATTTTTTGATTATTACTGTAAACCAGCCTTTTCAGTGTAACCAAAAACAAATCAATCCTGAACTCCACGTTCATTTTGAAAGGAGACGAAAATCATGTCCATTACTAAAGTTGTTGTTGCCGGCGGCGGCGTTCTGGGAACGCAGATCGCCCTGATGAATGCTTACTATGGATTCGACACCACGATCTGGCTTCGTTCGGAAGCCTCCGTAGGACGTACCCAGCCGAAGGTGGAGCGCTATTCTTCCCTGATGATCGCAGACCTGGAAAAGGCCAAAGCGCTGGTCGGAAGCCCCATGGGCGCCTATGTATACCCCCGCGGACTGATCCGTGACTGGAAGAGCGCCACCGCAGAGAGCATCGACGCGCTGATCGCTGCCGCAAAGAAGAACTTTGCCGAAAAACTGCACCTGGAAACCGATATGGCCAAAGCCCTGGCAGGTGCTGATCTGATCATTGAATCCATGTCTGAGGATCCCAAGGCCAAGATCGGTGTCTACACCGCCATGAAGGATCTCATCCCGGCAGATGCCATCCTCTGCACCAACTCTTCCACCATGCTGCCCAGCACCTTCGCGGAATATACCGGCTGCCCGGAGCGCTATCTCTCCCTGCATTTTGCGAACACCATCTGGAAGAACAATACCGCCGAGGTCATGGGCCATCCCGGGACCGCCAAAGAACCGTACGATCAGGTGGTCGCCTACGCCGCGCAGATCGGCATGGTCCCGCTGCAGCTGCACAAAGAACAGCCCGGCTATATTCTGAATTCCATGCTGGTCCCCTTCCTGGATGCCGCCGAGAAACTGTGGGCCAATGAAGTAGCCGACGTAGAGACCATTGACCTCACCTGGAGACTGGCCACCGGCGCCCCTGTCGGCCCGTTTCAGATTCTGGATATTGTCGGTCTGGAGACCGCCTACAACATCTCTCTGATGAAGCCGGAAGCCAAAGATCCGAACAGCATCACCAGCAAGTTGATCTGCATGCTGAAAGAAAAGATCGACCGCGGCGAGACCGGCGTCAACGCCGGCAAAGGCTTCTACGATTACTCCAAGTAAAGAAAGCTACAGAACGAACCAGGGGACGGTGGAATGGCCCATTTTCGCCAAGCGAAAATGGGCCATTCCACCGTCCCCTGGTCCGCCATTATCGGCCGAACAGTTCGGTCATAGTACGGATTTTTTCTGCCAGTTCGTCGTCGTATGCGCCGGGGAGCATTCTCCACTGCCAGTTGCCGGCGGCCTTGCCGGGGATGTTGACCCTGGCTTTGGTTCCGAGTCCCAGGTAGTCCTGCATCTGGGCGATGAACAGGTCTGCCACGCTGCTCATGCCGCCCCGGATAATGCCCCAGGCAAAGCCTTCCGCGTTATTCAGTCCCAGATAGGCCTTTGCCTTCTGCAGGTCTTCCTTCAGCGCATGGGTCTTCCAGCCTAGCAGCGTATCGTTGTCATGCGTTCCGGTATAGCAGATGCAGTTCCGGGTATAAGTGTGCGGCAGGTAAGAGCTTTCGTCCCTGGAATCAAAGGCGAACTCCAACACCTTCATGCCGGGGAACCCGGAATCCGTTAGCAGCTGCGCTACGTCCGGCGCGGGATACCCCAGATCCTCCGCGATAAACTGAAGTTCCGGGAACCATCCCTTCAGCACCCGGATCAGCTTCATGCCCGGTCCCTTTTCCCAATGGCCGTTCTTGGCAGTCGTCTCTCCGTACGGGACGCTCCAGTAGCTCGCGAGTCCACGGAAATGATCGATCCGGATGGCGTCATAGAGTCTGCCGGCGCCGGCGATCCGCCGAATCCACCAGCCGAAACCATCGCGCTCCATGGCATCGTAGTCATACAGCGGGTTGCCCCAGAGCTGTCCGTCCGCGGTAAAGTAGTCCGGCGGCACGCCGGAAACCTGCACCGGATAGTTCCTTTCATCCAGCTTGAAGAAGTGCGGGGCCGCCCACACGTCCGCGGAATCCAGGGCCACATACAGAGGGATATCTCCGAAGAGTTTGATCCCGGCTGCCTTTGCATAGTCCTTCAGGGCGGCCCACTGGCGGAAGAACATGAACTGCATGAAGACCTGAAAATCGATCTCCTCCTTCAGTTTCTCCCGGTAGAATGCCAGTGTCTCCGGCTCCCTTTTGATCAGCTTCTCATCCGGCCACTCCAGCCAGCACACCATGTCAAAGTGCTTTTTTGCAGCCATGAAGAGGGCGTAGTCCTCCAGCCACTCTGCCTGATCCTTGCGGAATTCAGCGATCTCTTTTCCGTACTTTCCCATACCACGGGTAGCCGCGGCCTTCAGCATTCGGTATCTGTTCTTGTACAGCAGGCAATAATCCACCCGCTGCGGATCCTTTCCAAAGGAATATTCCTTCAGTTCCGCTTCCGTCAGCAGCCCGTCCTCCGCGAGCATGTCCGGATCGATAAAATACGGATTTCCCGCGAAGGAAGACGGACTCTGGTAAGGGGAGTCCCCATAACTGGTCGGTCCCAGCGGCAGCAACTGCCACCAGGTCTGTCCGGCACTTTTCAGAAAATCGATAAACGCATAGGCTTCTTTTCCCAGAGTCCCGATACCGTAAGGAGACGGAAGCGAGAATATCGGCATCAGAATGCCACTGCTTCTTTTCATAGATCATCCCTTCACAGCGCCTGCGGCGACGCCCTTGATAATGTATTTCTGGCACGCCAGATAGAAAATGATGACGGGGATGATGCTGAGCAGGATCAGCGCCATGGTCGCGCCAAGGTCAACAGTACCGTAGCTTCCCTTCAGATACTGGATATGAATCGGAATCGTCCGGTATTTATTGATATCCAGGACCAGTACGGGCAGCAGATAGTCGTTCCACACCCACATGATCTCCAGAATGCCCACGGAAATCATGGTAGGACGGAGCATCGGAAGCACGACCGAGAAATAAGTCCGGATGGGTCCGCAGCCATCGATCGCGGCCGCTTCTTCAATCTCCAGCGGTATGGATTTCACAAAGCCCACGAACATGAAGATCGCAAGTCCGGCGCCGAATCCCAGATAGACGATCGGGATGGTCCACGGTGTGTTCAGATGCAGCTTGTCCGCGGTCTTCGAGAGCGTGAACATGACCATCTGGAACGGTACTACCATGGAAAATACGCACAGATAATAGATGATCCGGCAGAACGTGGAATCGACACGGCAGATATACCAGGCCGCCATCGAGGTAAACAGTACGATGAGCGCGGTCGAGACCACCGTGATAAACACACTGTAGAATACGCTGTTGATGAACGGATAGTTACCGAAGGTCATGCCTTTGATAAAGTTTGCCCATCCGGCAAAGCTTTCCTCGGTCGGCAGCGCAAAGGTCTCCGTCTTTACATAGGTATTCAGCTTAAAGGAATTCAGCAGAACGCTGAACACCGGCAGCACATAAATAATGCAGATGATCGTGAGCACGACAGACATGATCGTCTTGCGTCTTGCTTCCGCGGTAAGAGTACCCTTTTTCATTACTGCTGCACCTCCTTACTTCTGGTAAGACCGAGCTGCAGAAGTCCAAGACCTGCAACCAGGATAAAGAACAATACGGCCTTGGCTTGGGCAACGCCCTGAGAGGCGCCCGACTGTCCGTAGAAGGTATTGTAGATATTCAGCGCAAGCATTTCTGTCTGCTTTACCGTCGAACCGTCCGGCATAATGCTAAACGGCTGACCTGCCGTCAGGGCCAGGTTCTGGTCGAAAAGCTTAAAGCCGTTCGTCAGAGACAGGAACGTGCAGATCGTGATGGAAGGCATGACATTCGGGATGGTCACGCGGAACAGGGTCTGCATGTTGGTGGCGCCGTCGATCTTGGCCGCTTCGATCATATCCTCCGGCACGGCCTGCAGGCCGGCGATGTAGATGATCATCATATAACCGATCTGCTGCCAGGCAATCAGGATGATCAATCCCCAGAAACCGTATTTGGCTTCCAGTAGGATGGATGTCCCGAAATGAGACAGGATACCATCAAAGATCATGGACCAGATATAACCCAGAACGATACCGCCGATCAGGTTCGGCA
>CAMNFR010000069.1 GCA_946537305.1 uncultured Lachnospiraceae bacterium
GCAATCCTTGTAATCGGTGCTGGTGTTGTTCTGGTAACCCGCCGTCGTATGAACGTACAGTAAGTCAAATCGACCTACTGAAAATGGTGGTCTGATTCAGGTGATTTAACTCCTTTCGGAGAATGATGGCCAACTCATAAAGAAATAAGCTGCCGATCCAAGGATCAGGCAGCGGTGTACATTGACAGGAATGGATATTGGATGTATAATAACAATGCAAAGAGGAGCACTGCGACAAGCGGTTGACCTCGTATAGATTGTTTAATTACTTAGACAACCGTCACTTGGCCGAGTGGCGGTTGTTGCTTTTTACTCTAACCGTGATGGTGAAGCCAAACACGTGTAATGTTATAGTAATAGGCATTTACATCACCTCCTTTCGAAGATGATGGCCAACCGCCTGCGCTATAGCAGTGCTCCTCTGCTCTTACGAGCGTTTTGATTATAACAGAACGGATGTTCGGCGTCAACTGCTACATTGTAGCGTAGATGGCCCGAATGGCGGGCTCGTATTTTTCCTCGGGTACGCCGATCAGCAGGTTCAGCTTGCCGGCGCCCTGGTTGATGGTGGAGATTTCCACGCCGGCACCGGTGAGTGCCTGCAGTATGCGCACGTTGGCATCGTTGGTTTCCGAATCCTTTTCGCCAACTACTGCGATCAGGGAGAGATTCTGCTTAAAGCCCAGATAATCCGGGTTCAGTTCCTGGCGGATCTCTGCGAACAGATCCTCCTTGCAGGGTGTCAGCAGATCGCTTCGGATGATCAGGGTGACGGAATCAATGCCGGTCAGACAGTATTCGAAGGGCAGCTGCCGCTGTTTTAAAATGTCCAGGATGATGGCGGAGAAGCCGGAGCCATCGCTGGCCATGACTTTTTCCACCTGGATAACATCCATGCCTTTGCGCCCCGCGACCCCTACGATGGGGTATTTTTTTTGCCCTTTCGGGAGCTTCCGGACAATCATGGTGCCGGCGTCCTGCGGGCGGTTGGTGTTGCGGATGTTGATGGGGATGCCCATATCGGAAGCAGGCAGTACGGAATCGGTGTGCAGCACGGAGGCGCCCATGTAGGAGAGGGTACGCAGCTCCCGGTAGCTCATGTATTCCACGGTGCGAGGGTGCTCTACAATGCGAGGATCCGCTGCCAGCAGGCCGGAAACATCGGTCCAGTTTTCATAGAGGTCCGCGCCGATGGCGCAGGCCGCCAGGCTGCCGGTCACATCCGATCCCCCGCGGGAGAAGGTGTGGATGGTCCCGTTTCCGTCCGCGCCGTAGAAGCCGGCGATCACCGCGCACTGCAGCGGACGCAGCGCAGCGCCCATGGCACGGCGGGTCATGGCGGCATCCAGCGTGCCGTCCTCGTTAAAGCAGATGCACCAGGCCGGGTCCACAAAGGTATAATCCAACAGGAGTGCGAGAATACGGGCGCTCAGGTATTCGCCGCGGCTTTCAACATAGGCGCGCTGCGGCTCGCCCTTCAGGTGCTCCCGCAGGGTATCGATCTCCTCCGCGAGCGGGAAATCCAGCGCAAGACCGTCCAGAATCTCTCGGTAGCGGGCTTCTACCTGGTGCAGAGGCTCTTCAAAATCCTTTCCTGCGGCCGCAAGGCGGAAGCACTGTCCCAGCAGATCCGTGACCTTGATATCGTCCGAAAAACGTTTCCCGGGTGCCGAAACCACAATAAAACGGCGGCTGGGATCCGCCTGTACAATCTGTGCTACCTTCTGAAACTGTACCGCATTCGCCAGGGAAGTCCCCCCGAACTTTGCTACTGCTGTTTTCATCGCTTTCTCCTCCGTCAGTTGCTGATAGCATTATATAGTATGGATGAAAAAATGTAAACTGCGGGTTTGTGCAGAGGAGCTTGTTGATTTTGTGCGGAAACTATGCCGTATGCATTAAGCGGCGTCCGCCCAGAAGATTCTCTGATGCCAGCAGCGAACATTGACAAGAAGTGATATTAGCTGTATAATAACAATGAAAAGAGGAGCACTGCGACAAGCGGTTGACCTCGATTCGAATTGGTTAAACTATTTAAAGCTTAAACAACCGTCACTTGGCCGAGTGGCGGTTGTTGCTTTTTCTCGTAATTCTTAATGTTAAGGTATAACCTAACACATGGAATGTCAGAGTGATTGGCATATGCCTCACCTCCTTTTGAAGATGATGGCCAACCGCCTGCGCTATAGCAGTGCTCCAATGCTCTATCGAGCACTGCTATTATAACAGAACATATGTTCGGAGTCAATTCTGTTCTGTATATCACACTTGATTTACCTATCAAACCGGTATATAATTATGATAATACCGAAGCCAATGATTTTTGACAAAAGGAGACATTCATGATTTCGACCAAAGGGAGATATGCACTGCGGGTCATGATAGACTTGGCGGAGCACGATAATGGGGAATATATTCCGCTGAAGGAAATAGCGGCAAGGCAGGATATTTCTAAGAAGTATCTGGAGATTATTGTGAAGGACCTGGTTCACGCGAAATTAGTGACCGGAGCCAGCGGAAAGGGCGGGGGATACCGTCTGTGCCGCGCGCCGAAGGATTATCCGGTGGGGGAGATTCTGGAAGCCACGGAGGGACCGCTGGCTACGGTGGCCTGCCTGGCGCCGGATGCTGATCCCTGCCCCCGGGCCGGGGTGTGCCGCACGCTGCCGCTCTGGACGGATCTGGACAAGATGATTCATGATTATTTTTACGGGAAGACCTTGCAGGATGTGGCGGAAAGCGTATCGCCTGCTTTCCTGAGCGTGAACAGCAGTCAGCTGTGATACGGCAGCGTTTAAGGTTTGGACAGCGTCTGGCTGCAAACCGATAATGATGAGAGCAGGAGACTATCAAAAATGATGAACAGAAAATGTAAATATCTGTGCGGCGTGCTGTCGGCGCTGCTGCTGATAGCGCCGACAGCCGCAGTGGGTGCGGAGGCTGCAGGTGCAGCGGCTTCTGGGGAGAGCCAGGCGGTTAAGCAGAGTATACAGCCAACCATGAGCACTGAAAAAAGCCTGGATTATGAGAAACTCTACGCAGATGCCCTGCTGGATGCACCGTCTCGCAATGAACAATATACGCCCGGAGAGCTATATAACAGTGTGAGCTATACTCTTTGCAATCTGATTCCCGGCGGGCCGTTGGAATTGGCTGTGCATGTACATATCGGTAAGCATGGCGGCGTGCTGTATTTCTATACAGGGAAGCCGGCGGAAGCACAGGCCGGAAATGAGCCGGCAGAGTCATCCGCCGATGAGAGCGTTGATGGCGCAACCGGTGACTGGGAAGCGGTTTATTTGGGCGAATTTCCGATTGATAATCTGCTGTATGGTGTTATACGGACGTATGATGGTGGTGTAGTTTATACCTATAATTATAAAGCGGGTTACGAAGGCTATCTGTATCGATGGAATGGCAGCACATTTGAGAAGCAGGTTTTATATGAGTTTGATGATCCGAATTGGCACGAGCATGATATGACGCCGGATTTGTCGGAGTATCTGGATACCTCTAAAATTGAGGTGTCCTTTCCTACAGAAGAGGCGGAAAATCCCCGGCTGCTGCGGGTGTACAGCGGGCGTCCGGGCTATGTGCCGAAGATGACTATTGTGCTGGATCCGGGCCACGGCGGGGATTCCGTGGGCGCGGAGATCACGGCGGATGGAAAGAGCGTTTATGAGAAGGATCTGGATCTGACCATTGCACGGTTCCTGAAGGAGGAACTGGAGAAATATGAGGGCATTACCGTGGTGATGACCCGGGACGACGATTATGATGTGGAACTTCCGGCGCGCACGCAGTGCGCCGTGGACGCGGAGGCGGATCTTCTGGTAAGCCTGCACAACAATGCCTACGGAAAGATTGCGGATTACCGGGACGGTTGCACTGTGCTGGCGGCGCGCGGCGTCTGGAAGGAGGAACTGGCGCAGGAGGAACAGTGCCTGGCGGCGGAGGTGCTCCGGGAACTGGAAGATCTTGGCATTGAGAATCGGGGGATCCTTCTTCGCATCTGCAAGAATGGGAAGACCTATGAAAACGGAGAACTGACCGACTACTACGCCATCATCCGCAACGGAAACATGCAGGATGTTCCCAGCATCCTGATAGAGCATGCCTTTATGGATGATGCGTCGGATTATGAATCCTTCCTGGCGAATGAAGAATCCCTGCGGCAGCTGGCGCAGGCGGACGCCCGGGGCATTGCCCGGTATTACGGCCTGCGGGAAAAAGAGACCGGGACCATTCTCTTTGGAAGATATTCGGGGGAAGAGGTGCTGATGACCGTGACGGACGGCCTGGCAAAGAACAACCTGTTTGCCACGCAGCGTTTCGGGCGCGACACAACATGGCAGAACGGAGATGCGCTGACCTGGTACAGCCCGGAAGAATGGGCGGAACTTGCAGGTGTAGAGGCGGAAGGTATACCGGCAGAAAGCAAGCAGGAAGGTACGCAGGGAGAGGTGCAGAAAGAAAGCAGCGGTCAAAGCGCGGCGGAGTAGGGAACGCGCGGAGCCGGAAGCTTTTGAGCAGAAAATGAGAGGTGCGAGTGTCTGTAAACTAGTTTGGGCAAAACAAGATGCTTCGGAAAAGTTTACAACCCAGAGAAGATAGAAAATCGTAAGATATGTTAAGCGCGCGCTCTGGTTTGTGCAAAATCGAGCGCTTGGAAACAGAATACAACCCAAATCAGTTCCGGCCCAAGAGACTTCCGGATGCGATTTGGGTTGTATTCTATTGCAGAGGCAGCGTTTTTGCCCAAATTGGCGTCGGAAGGCTCTTGGAAGCTAAGATTCCTCGGGACGATGGGTTGTAAATTTCCCGGGAAAGCTTGATTTTGCCCAAAGGTCATCCGTAGATGCAGAGGAGGAGGAGAAACAGAAGATGAAAGACATATCTTGTCATTGCGCCTATTCGGAAAGAAAACAAAACCGGGAGAAGAAGGGCTGTTGGCCCTTCTTCTCCCGGTTTAAAGTTTCATCATACCATGTCGCGCCAATCACGGAGTGTCTCAGCCGCCTGCCGCGGAGCTGCTTGATTCTCCGGCCGCGCCTGCGTCGCCCGCAGCATCACCGCCCGCGGCGCCTCCTCCGGCAGCCGCATCACCGGCGGCTCCTTCAGCGCTTGTGGCGCCTTCCGCGGTGGGATCTACGGCGCCGCCCACGGGCTGCGTTACCGTGTTGCCTTCCGCGTCGGTCATGGGCACGGGCTGTCCGGCTTCATCGGTCATGGTCTCGCCCAGTTCATCTGTTTCGTAGACGATCTCCGTCTCGGTTACAGCGGGCGTGTTCGCCGGTGCCAGCTGCTCGGTGGCAAAGGTGTAGTTTTCAAACACATGGCCGTAGTAATCCGTCTTCAGGAATCCGGTCATGAAGTTGATCTTGTTACGCACGATGGAGCGGATGCGGTCGATATATTCTTCGCCCACCGTCTCCGATTCGTTGGCCGGCGTAAAGGTTTTGGTGGAGTTGATCCAGGTACCTTTTTCCGTCTTCCAGTCATAGTTCAGGTTGAACATAATGGCTTCCGCCTCCGAGAAGACATCTCTTCCCGGGAACAGGCGGGAATCGAACTCCGTGCCGAACAGGTTGGCCAGCGTCGGCAGAATGTCGATGGCAGAGGTGGGAGCGGAGATCGTGATGGGATCTTCCTTCTCCAGGCTGCCGCTCCACAGGATCCAGCGGTTGAAGTCACGCTCCGGATAGGTGCGCACTTCGTAGCCGTAAAGCTCTGACAGATAAGGCATGTTGCCAAGCTTGGCGTCATCATCCAGACCGTAAGGGAAGTGGTCGCCGGTGATGCAGATGACGGTGTCGTCCGCGATGCCTTTTTCTTCCAGCGCCTGCACCAGCCAGGTCAGGCCGGCTTCCAGTTCCAGGTTGGCAGCGTAGTAGGCTTTTACCCGGTCGGAGTAAGGCAGGTTGGCCACCAGGTCAGCGTTCTTCTTGGCCATCTTGTTCTCTTCAAAGCTGTACTCACTGTGGCCGCTGACGGTCATGTAGTAGATATTGAAGGGCTGCTTGTCGCAGTATTCCTGGAAGGTTCCCTGGAACATCTCCAGATCGCTTTCCGGCCAGGCCTTGGTTACGTACTGCTCCATGCCGTTGCCGTAGCCCATGTAGCCGTCGGAATAGCCCAGGTTGATGTGGGTCTTGTCTCGGTCGTAATAGGTATAGGTGTTGTTGTGATAGGCCTTGCCGTAGTAGCCGAAGCGGGAGAGCATGTTGCCCATGGTCATCTCGTTCCCGTAGTTTTCGGTAATCTTCATGGAGTTGCCGCCCTCGGTGGGAAGCATGCCGAAGATATGCTCGTACTCGCCGCCGGTGGTGCCGGCCGTGGCCTGCAGGTAGTAATCCGTAAAGTTGATGCCTTTGGTAGCCAGGCGGTAGAGTGTGGGGGTCAGGTCTTTGTCGATGATGCTGCCGCTGAAGGCTTCCGCGGTGATCATGATCAGGTTCTTGCCCTTGAAAAGGCCTGTGAAATCGTTCTGCTTGGTGGGCGTCAGCGTTGCCAGGTAGGAATCGATCTCCGCATTGGCGTCGGAGGCCGAAGCTGCCAGAGCGTTAAAGTCGATGGCCAGGGCGTTGTCACCGTAGACCTTGGGCGCTTCTTCCACCGGTTCGGTCTCGACCGGCTCTTCGGCGACCTGTTCAAATTTTACCTGTCCGCCAAAGAACTTCTGGCGCAGCTCCAGCCGCAGGCCGGTGGCCAGGCCAAAGTGCCCGGTGGCTTCCTGGAAGTTGTACTCGGATTTATATGCCGCGCGGTACGTGGACGGGATGTGTACCAGAATCCACGAAAATACGAACAGCCCGACCAGTGCGATGATGGTCCGCAGTCTTCGGGGCATGCGGATCTTTTTGGCGCGGTCGATGTGCCGCAGCAGCACGATATACAGAATGAAGGGGAGCAGGAACAGGAAGATGTGCAGCAGTCCGTTCACGCTGAAGACCAGACGGATAACATCCCCCATAAAGCCGGTGGCCACGCCGCCCGCGCCTGCGGTGACCGTGTTCAGGTCATACAGGACCTTGAACTGGCGGTACACAAAATATTCCACAATATAGGGAATGCTCAGAACAAAGAAGAGCACGCACCGTACAATGCGGTTCACCTTCGGCTTCAGGATGGTGGTCAGCAGATAGAAGATCAGTCCCCAGCCCAGGGAGAACAGAGGAATGTAGAAGATAGGCATGATGCCCGGGCTGCGGGTGGTCGAAAGTTTAAATACGATTTCCCACCACAGGAAGGCTACGGGGAAAAGATAGCGCGAGAACACGTTCATGCGGTTCTTCGGACGCAGGTCGTATACGACCCAGTCGGCAATCGCGCCTGCCAGCCAGATGGCCGCATCGCGAAGCCACAGCAGCGCAAATATCACGATATCCCCTATACGGGCCAGTACAGACATCACATCTACAGAGCGTTTTTCGTTGTTCATCAGTTTCTTCCTTCTTGACCGTTTCAAGAATTGCTGAGTATGTATCCCGGGAAATGTAGAGGTTCTACGGAATTAGACTCAATTGCACGATCAAAGTAATTATATAATAAGAAGCTAAAAAAATCTATACGTACTTTGGAAAAATGTCCTGCAAAAGACAGTCTTGAGTTTTAAGGTGTCGTGCGCTATAATCGCGGGGAAATCAACGCCCGAAGGAGGATGCGATATGACTTTACAGGAAGCGCTGGAAAAGGTAAAAGGGACGCTTTCGCAGCAGGAGACCTACTGGCATGCGGTGTCCCTTATCAATTTCGACCGGGAGACCATCTGCCCGAAGGATGCCATGGAGCGCCAGGGTGAGACGGCGGCCTTCCTTTCCAACCAGGCCTTCCGTCTGGAGAAGGACCCGGAATACATTGCGGCCGCGGAGCTTCTGTATGAACAGCGGGAGGCTCTTCCGGAATTTGACCGTGTGCTGGCGGAATCTATTCACCGGGACCGCCGTAAGACAAAGAACATCTCGCCGGAGCTGGATCACGAATTCTCTCTGGTATACCAGAAATCTTATATGGACTGGCTGAACGCCAAGCAGGCGGCGGATTTTTCTCTGTTCGCTCCTTCGCTGGCCGCTGTGCGTAAGGTGCAGGAGCGCCAGGTAGCCCTGCGGGAAAATCCCCTGCCGGACGCCTACAATGAGCTTCTGGGCGATTACGAGGCCGGCATGACGCGGGAGACGCTGGACGTCGTATTCGACCGCTGCAAGGAGCGGCTGATCCCGCTGCTGAAGAAAATTCAGGCATCGCCGAAGAAGATCCGCCGGGATTTCCTTTCCCGCGAGGTGACGGACGACGCCCAGAGAAAGCTGGCGGAGAAGCTGCTTTCTGCCATGGGCTATAATTTTGACCGCGGTCTGCTGGCCACCACGGAGCATCCCTTTACGGATGGCCTGGCGCAGAACGATGTCCGCGTGACCACGCATTTTTATCCCACACAGTTCATCTCCAGCATGTATTCCGTCATTCACGAGGGCGGCCATGCGCTGTTCGAGCAGCTGCAGCCGGCGGAAAACTTTGAACATCATATTCAGTACAACAAGACCAGCGGCATGCACGAATCCGTGTCCCGCTTCTATGAAAATGTGCTGGGGCGCTCCGAGGCGTTCATCCATCTGGTCTATCCGCTGGTGTGCGAGTGCTTCCCGGAGCTGATGGCGGATGTCAGCGAGCGGGAACTGTATGAGGGAGTAAACCTGGTGGAGCCGTCCCTGGTGCGCACGGAGGCGGATGAGTTCACCTATACGCTGCATATCATCATTCGCTATGAAATCGAAAAGATGATCATGGACGGTGCGGTGAAAACGGAGGATCTGCCCCGCATCTGGAACGAGAAGTATCAGGAATACCTGGGCGTGACTCCGGCGGATGACCGGGAGGGCATTCTGCAGGATGTGCACTGGTCCTCCGGATTCGGCTATTTCCCCACGTATGCGCTGGGCAATATGTACAACGCCATGTATTATAACCGCATGAAGCAGGAGCTGCCGGTGGAGGAACTGGTGAAAGAGGGCCGCTTTGATGCCATCAACGCATGGATGACAGAGCATGTCTTCCGCACGGCGGACCGCCGGGAACCCCTGGTGTGGATCAAAGAGATCACCGGGCGCACGTTTACACCGGACGATTTTCTGGATTATCTGGAGGAAAAATACTCCAAACTTTACGAATTATAAAAAAGATTGATTGCAGAATCGAACACAATACGTTATAATGATAACGATTGCGCGGACGGGGCCCAGCGGGCCTGATTACCGTCCGGGAAGCAAACCGATACACCTAAGGAGGGTTATTGAAATGGCACTTGTTACTTCTACCGAGATGTTCAAAAAGGCCTACGATGGCGGTTACGCGATCGGCGCGTTCAACGTGAACAACATGGAGATCGTTCAGGGCATCACCGAGGCAGCTGCTGAGCTGAAGGCTCCGCTGATCCTGCAGGCTTCCGCCGGCGCCAGAAAGTATGCCAACTCCATTTATCTGGTAAAGCTGGTTGAGGCGGCCGTAGAACTGCATCCGGAGATCCCGATCGTTCTGCATCTGGACCACGGCGCAGATTTCGCTACCTGCAAGTCCTGCGTGGATGATGGCTTCACTTCCGTTATGATCGACTATTCCGGTCATTCCTTCGAGGAGAACATCGAGGAGTCCCGCAGAGTCGCCGAGTATGCTCATGAGCACGGCGTTGTTGTAGAAGCTGAGCTGGGCACCCTGGCCGGCGTAGAGGACGATGTAAACGTAGCCGATGATAAGGCTCAGTACACCGATCCCGATCAGGTGGAAGAATTCGTAAAGAGAACCGGCGTTGACTCTCTAGCTATCGCTATCGGCACCAGCCACGGCGCCTACAAGTTCAAACCCGGCCAGAATCCGAAGCTGCGTCTGGACATCCTGGATGAGGTTGCCCGCAGACTGCCCGGTTTCCCGATCGTTCTGCACGGTTCTTCTTCCGTTCCGCAGGAATATGTTAAGATCATCAACAGCAACGGCGGCGCACTGAAGGATGCCATCGGTATTCCGGAAGAGCAGCTTCGCATGGCAGCCAAAGGCGCGGTCTGCAAGATCAACATCGACTCCGACCTTCGCCTGGGCATGACCGCCGGCATCCGCCAGCACTTCATGGAGCATCCGGATCACTTCGATCCCAGACAGTATCTGTCTCCCGGACGCGCCAACATCAAAGACATCGTAGCTCACAAGATCGTCAACGT
>CAMNFR010000070.1 GCA_946537305.1 uncultured Lachnospiraceae bacterium
CAGTCTTTCATAGTGCTCTTCCGGGAACAGCGGCCGTCCGCCGACCAGACGGATCACTTCATAAACCGCCGGTCCGTTTTCGTGGTAACGTTCTGCGAACCGCTCTGTTTTCTCAAAGACGCCATTTTCATAGTAGTAAGATTTCTCCGCAACCGGCATCTCTTCTCCTCGCTTTCTATGACCCCCATTTTATGCCGTCATTTCGCTATCATTTCAGTTGCATTATTACTTTCGCAGGTCCCTCTGCATTGGCAGCAGTTCCAAGGCTCTAGCGCTTATTGTTTTAGACTTTTGCCTTATCTCCCTGCGGTGCCAGCAGCACCCGATACATATGCACCTGGAACGGCACAGCCACAATAAAGGATGCCAGATCCGCCGCGGGTTGCAGCATCTCCACGCCGGTCAGCCCCAGCAGACGAGGCAGCACAAAGGCCAGCGGAATAAAGCAGATTCCCTGACGGCAGCAGGCCAGCACCGTGGCTGGCACCCGGTAGCCCATCACCTGATAGGTCTGGTTTACGTAAGTGGAATAGGCCAGGAACGGCAGCACCGAGCACACAAAATACAATGCTCTCGTTCCGATGGCGATAACCTCCGAATCATCCGCCCGGAACCAGGCGATGACCGCCGCAGCATTCAGTGCCAGCGGCACCGCTGCCGCAATGCTGATCACTGTCCCCAACAATGTGGCAAAGCGGAAGGTTTCACGCACACGTCCGCGCTCACCGGCACCAAAGTTGTATCCAATGACCGGCTGCATGCCCTGACCGATGCCAAGGATGATATTTCTTACCATCAGATAGATCTTGTTAGCAATGGTAACCGCGGCCACGGCGGCATCTCCGAACGGCGCCGCCTTGATGTTCATCAGAGCAGAGGCCAGACTGGCCAGTCCCTGGCGGCAGAAGGTAGGCGCGCCGGTGGTGATGATCAGCCAGTAATCCGCGGGACGATGACTGATCCAGCGAGGTGCAAGCTTTACAATGCTCTTCCCTCGCACGAAAACACTCAAAAGAATGGAAAAGCTGACCAGCTGACTGAGGACCGTCGCCAGTGCAGCGCCGGCAATGCCCATGTGCAGGCCAAAAATGAAGATCGGATCCAGCACCATATTCAGGATGCCGCCCGAGCAAAGGCCCCACATGGCAAAAGCAGCCTCGCCCTCGGAACGAAGGATGCTGTTCATGGTAAAAGCCCAGCACATAAAAGGCGCTCCCATCAGGATGATCCGCGCATATGCCATGGAAAAAGGAAGCATGGTCTCTGTGGATCCGAGCAGGCGCATCAGCGGCTTCAGGAATATCATTCCCAGCAGCAGGATTACACAGCCGCCCAGGAACGAAGCCGCTATGGCCGAGCTGGCGTACAGATTGGCCTCTTCATTTTTTTCCGCCCCAAGCTTTCGGCTGACCAGGCTGTTGGCGCCCATGCCTAAGCCCATGCCCCAAGCTTGCATCAGAGACATCAGCGAAAAGACCACCCCCACGGCGGCGGCGGCGCTGGTCCCGATCTGGGCCACAAAATAGGTGTCCGCAGTGTTGTAGATGGTCGTCACCATCTGGCTGATGACCGTGGGGATCGCCAGAGAGGTCACCAGCCGGGGCACCGGCGTATTCAACATTTTTTCTCTCTGTTTCTGCGGATCGATCTCCATAATATAGTTCTCCTATCCCTATATATGAAAAGACCCCCTGCGGGGGATTTTCAATACGGTCAGTGTAGCCCCCGCAGGATTATTTGTCAAGCGCTTTCCTTTACGACCGGACAGTGTCTGACAGATGGTGCATTCATGAACTCCTACGCGGAGCAGGATGCTTTTACTGTCAGCGTGTAAGCATGCTGCAAAAGCCTATGGTGCAGCCGGACGATGTATCAATGACATCTCTGGACAACCCCCGCTGCATTTAGTATATTAAATATGAAACCCATACAACACATTCCTATACAAGAAAGCTCATACAAGGAAGGTAACCAGTTATCCTTCGTCGATCATCCGGTATCCCACGCCAAGTTCCGTCTGGATAAACCGTGGGCTTGCCGGATTTTCTTTCAGCTTTTTCCGGATGTTAGCCATATTGACCCGCAAAATCTGGTTGTCCGTGGAGATATAGGTGCCCCAGATTTTCCTGATCAGCCAGGCATAGGTAAGCACTTTCCCTTTATTGCGCATCAGCTGTTCCAAAATTTGGAATTCATGTGCCGTGAAATGGATCTCCTCTCCGTCCAGGGTCACCCGGTGGTGCGGCACGTCCAGCACCAGACCGTCACAGGTAAAGATATCTGCATCGCGCAGATGACCGCCGCTTCCGGTCTCATATGCATGTCGGATGGCCGTGCGGACCCGCGCCATCAGTTCCGACATGCCGAACGGCTTGACCACATAGTCATCCGCCCCCATATCCAGCGCCTTTACCTTCTCCTCTTCCCAGATCCGGGCCGAGACCACGATCACCGGAATTTCCGGATGGAGCGTCTTCATGGTCTCCAGCAATGTCATGCCATCCTCATCCGGCAGGCCCAGATCCAGCAGCACCAGCACGGGCGGCTGCGACAGAAATATCGCCTTTGCCTGCCTTGCCGTCTCCGCGATGACAACTTCATAGCCGTTATATTCCAGCGCCTGTCCTACAAAGTGGCAGATACTCTTGTCGTCCTCTACAATCAGTATCGTCTGTATCATATGCTCTCCTCCCCCTGCACACGGTCCAGTTCAAACATAAAGGCAGTCCCGCCTTCTCCGGTCTGTACCTCCAGCCGGCTGTGATGCGCCTTCAGAATGCTCTGGCATACGGCCAGGCCGATTCCCATGCCGCGGTAGGAATCTCCGCGTCGATCGACCACCACCGGTCTGTCCTCGCGGATCTGGGCCGCGATCGTCTCCGGAAGGCCTTTCCCGTGATCCTCGACCACGAACCGCACCTTATCTTCCCCCGCGGCCGCGGCGGATATCCGGATCGGATCCTTGCTTTCCGAATGGCGGATCCCGTTTTCCAATAGATTGATCAGCACCTGCTGAATCAGAAGGGGGTCCATCTGCGCCAGCAGGATGCCGTCCGAGAGCTCACAATCCACAGATGCCTCCGGGAATCGCCGGCGTATCTTCATTACACTGCTGCCGATGATCTCATCCGGAAGCTCCGCGGACACCCGCAGAGGCTCATCGGCGTCCCGCAGCCGGGTCACGGAAAGAATGTTTTCCACCATGACCGTCAGCCACTCCGCGTCATCCTTGATATCCTTCACCAGCTTCAGGCTTTCCTTCCGGTCGCCGTCCATCCCACGGGATAAAATATAGGAAGCAGAACCGGAGATCGCCGTCAGCGGCGTGCGCAGATCGTGGGAGACCGCCATCAGCAGATTGCTGCGGATGGCCGCCTTGGCAGATTCCAGCTCCATGGCTGTCTTCTCCTTTTCCAGCTGGGCGTTGCGCTCGTACAGTTCACGTGTGCGCTTCTCCCGCTCCTCCACGGCGCGGGCGTGCTTTTTCAGCTGCGCCGTCAGCACACTGACGATGGTCGCGGGAACCAACATGGAGATCATAGCCACAGTGTATCCGGTGAGCGAAATATTGAATTCCATATAGGGATACATAAAGAAATAGTTGATCGCGAATGCACTGATCACTGCCGCCATCACCCCGTACAGATAACCGCTGGTCAGGCGAGCGATTATCACCACCGCCACCACAAAGATCAGGGCGGAATTATTTTCCACACCGGTATTCGGCAGCAGAATACGGCTGATCACGCCCGCCAGCAAAAGCAGAGCGATCATGATGACCCAGTCCTGGCCCCGAAAATACTTCTTTTTCAAAATTCAGGCTCCTTCCCCTTCATAACGCTATAATCAATCATCCCATAAACAACTGTTCACCGGATATTACATTTTGAAATACAAAAGCATACTTTCCGCGCGCAATCCCATTTGCTGACACAAGTGTCATATGTATTGCTTTCTTTGGATGGGTTTCGTTTTGAAATATCGCCAGTCTGTTCATCATTTTTTCGTATTCAGTTTTATCCATTTCAAAAACACCATCCGTGTATTTCATTTCACACATATTAATAACACCATCTTTACGATCAATCAGGAGATCAATTTGCGCTCCGGGATCCGATGTCTGACTTCGCCATGCATACTCCATAGTATTTACACCGGCAATTCCAAGCGCTGCTTTAATCTCTGGGATATGATTTACACAGCATATTTCAAAAGCATTGCCTCTCCAGGCATTGTAGGAAGGCGTTTGTATATATTCCATCCAGGAGCTTTTCTTGTGCGAATCCAGAAACTTCAAACTAAATAATACAAATGAATCTACCAGTTGGAAATATGCGCTTTTCGTGGGCATAGTATAATTGGTATATCTTCTGATAAACCCACATTGTTCCAGTTCCTCCAGATTCTTTGTCAAAACGGAGCCCCCTCCGATGGACTTAATTTCAGCCAACTCTTTCCTTGTTTTTCCATTTTTTGTCTCAGATAGAGCTTTTATAATGGAGATATGTTTCTCAGGCTTTGTAAACAAAGAATAGAACAGCTCTGTAAACTCATCCTTTAAGTCACCATAAGGCTTAAATATCAATTCATCCACATTTTGCGCCAGTGAAAGGCGGGGATCTATAAGGTTCAGATAATAGGGAATACCACCAAATATCATGTAACATTCTATGATCTGCGCCTTTGTCATAACAATATCATTGTTCTCCAGCAGTTCCTCACATTCCTTCAATGTAAAAGGGGACAGCTGAATACGCTTGGTGACTCGGTTATGTAAGCCCTTTCTTTCCTTTAACATATGCTGAATAATCCATGATGTTGCTGATCCGCATGCAATCAGTAAAAGATCCGGCTGCGAAGAGGCCCAGCTATTCCAAAAATACTCCAAAGCGCTTTTAAAGTCTGATCTGACGGTGTCCATCCACGGAAGCTCATCTAAAAAAATAACCCTTTTTCTGCTTACCGGGTCTCTATATACATTGTCCTCTTCCAGAAGTCCACGAAGTCGGGAAAAAGCCTCGAACCAATCTTTAGGAGCCTTCCTTTCCTCAGAGCCGTATGTCCGCAGACTGGCATGAAAAGCTTTTAATTGTCCACTGGTTTTTTCATCAGAAATACCTGTTGCATAAAATGAAAACTGTCCACGAAAGTATTCTTTTATAAGGAAGGTCTTTCCCACGCGGCGTCTCCCATAAATCACAACAAATTCAGGCCGCTCGGATAAAAGACATCTGGAAAGTACATCTTTTTCTCTGTCTCTACCTATGATTTTCATGCTTGTATCCTTTATAAATCGCCAAAACCATGTCTTAAGGCAATGTTTTGGCGGAATATAGCGCTTTTTATATCTATATTCCGCCACTACATCGATTATATTATCACGTATGTTTCCTCTTTGTCAAGAACTGTGACATATCCGTTTAATACTCAACAGTTCCCCGTGTACACATAATTCAGATGCTGCCCGGCCACGCCGGCCAGCCGGTAGATCAGCCGCACATCCGTCGCATTTCGGTCCTGCATTTTATATCGTGGAAAGAACCGGGAAATGTGCAGCGGGACATCCCTCCCGATCACCTCGCCATCCCTGTTCTTTAACCCGGCGATCCACCGGCTGAGTTCTTCCATCTCTGCTTCGGAATCGTTCTCCCCGGGGATGATGAGCGTGGTCAGCTCCACGTGGCAGTCCTTGACGGCCTGGGAGATAAAATCCATCACCATCTTCCGGTCGCCCTTCAGGACTTCCCGGTAATACCGATCGGTAAACCCTTTCAGATCGATATTCATGGCGTCCACATATGGTGCGAGCTCCGCCAACACCGAAAGAGACGCCGTGCCGTTGGTCACCAGCACTGTTTTCATCCCCATGTTCCTGACCAGCTTTGCCGTATCCAGAATAAATTCATAGCCGATCAGCGGCTCGTTGTATGTGAACGCGACGCCAATATTCCCACGTTCACGGTAGTACGCCGCCGTATGTGCCAGATCCTCCGGGGACAGTATCTCTATCCTATGTACCCGGTCCGCCGCGGACATTCCATCTGCTATCTCCGCATACTTGAACGCTTCCTCTGACCACGAAATTTCATAGTTCTGGCAGAACGGACACCGCAGATTGCACCCGTAACTGCCGGCTGAAAGAATCAGGCTGCCCGGATAAAAGCGGCGCAGCGGCTTCTTTTCGATCGGGTCCAGCGCCAGCGAGGTAATTCGCCCGTAATTGGCCTGGATCACCTTTCCGTTCAGGCAGGTCCTGGCGCCGCAGAAACCAAGTTTTCCTTCTGGTATCTCACAATGCCGAAAGCAGACATCACATCTTGCCATTTTCTACCTCTCCTCTGTTACTGCGCCAATTCTACTGCAAATCCTACGCCGGGACAGTTTCGCTTCCGCCTTCGGTGCACTTGGCCTCATCACGTGTGGCAGACTATTCTCCCATCCGCCGCTTCCGTTATGCTTTGGCACATTACATATGCCGGACTACCTCGAACCGCTCCAGTGTGTAAGGATCCCACTCTCGGATGCCGCCTTTTTTCATGGCGATAGATACCTGCTGCTGCGGCGTATCCACGCCCTCCAGATCTGGCAGCAGCAACCCCCTTTTATAACCGCAGCTGACGATCACGCCATAGCGCTTCACGTCCAATTCCTCTATGGAGGAAATCTTTTCCGGCGCGCCCAGTACATCTACGTTGATTTCCAGCCATTTCAGCTCGTCTTCCGTAATGGGATCGAACCGCGGGTCCTGCGTGGACGCGCTCACAGCGTTTTTGATGATCTCGCGGGCCACATTTTCCGATGTCGGCGCAATCGTCCCAATGCAGCCGCGCAACTTCCCGTGCTTATGAATGGACACAAAGGCGCCGGCGCGTGTCTGCAGCATTTCCGCCGGCAATCCCTCCGGTACGGAAATGGTCTTTCCGCTGCGGATATAGGTCTCCAGAGACTGCCTGGCCAGGCGGACATAAGGGTCAGACTTGGCGGCCTTCTCCTCGAGTTCCTTCTCCTTTTTCTGCAGATGTAATGTGAGAAAACGGCGATCTGAAGATGCCTTTTCTGCCGTCAGGGCAGTTTTTTCCGAGGTCGCAGTTCCTTTCTCGGATGATCGCCCAGTTTTTTCTGAATCTGAAGCTTCATTTTTAGGGTAGAAAGTGCAAATTCCGTATCCCACGCCGGTCACATCCTGGTGGGACAGGGTCTTCGCCGTCACGTCCATACCGTCAAACGCACCGGCCATGATCACGAATGAGCGGTGGCCGCATTCCGCCGCTTTCTCGCAAAATGTCTCCTCGAAATCCAAAAGTTCTCCAAAGGCAGCCCGGCCGCATACATCCATAATGCGCTCGTCGTATTCCGGTCCCTCCGGCGCAAACCCGTACGGTCCGTAGGACTGCAGCTTGTGGGAAAGATCCCCGCTGGCAATGATCACGGTCCGACGACCAACGGCTTCCACGGCTTCTCTCAGCATCATGCCAAAACGATAGTGATCCGTCAGTGGAAGGCCCGAAAGCCCAATCCGCACGATCCGGAAGCCATCATATTTCTGACGGATGAACCACAGCGGCACCATGACCCCGTGATCCAACCTGGAATCCCGCTCCCCTAGCGTCCCGGCCGGGAAGCCTTCCTCCGCCGCAATCGCGCAAATCCGGTTCACCAGTTCCTCGTCATACGTTTCGTTGAATGCCACCTGCCCGGCGCCGAACTGCGAAAAAGACCCCTTCGCCCGGCGTCCCGGCGAAATATGAAAGTAATCCGAGTACATAACAGAATGCGGACTTGTAATAATGATCGTCTCCGGTTTGCACGCGGCAACCTCCTCCGCAACCTGCTCGTACGCTCTTGTTGTCTCCTCGATCTGTGCCTCACTGCCCCGTCCGATCGCCGGAACGATCATCGGCGGATGCGGCACCATAAATGCAGCCACGATCGACATTACAGACGCCTCCCTTCCCTCACAACCATCGCCATTTATCATAGAATTATAATAATATAAAGCCGGAATCCCGTCAATGGACCGGGGGACGGTGGCGTGGCCCGTCCGTGAGAAATTTTGTTCAAATTCCCTGGTTCCCTGTGGACCAGGGGACGGTGGCGTGGCCTGCCTACAAAATGCTTTGCTCACAATGGACCAGACCGCGCTATAAGATGATTTGTTCAAATTTCCTTAGTTCCTGGGGATTTACAATCCAGTATTTACGACTTTTCCAGGAAATTCCACTGCTATTTCAGGGATTTGGGCAAGACGAGACCTCCTCAGAAGCTTTACAACCCAAAATCGAGCCGGCGATAATATCTCCAAGTCGATTTTGGGTTGTAAACATATTCAGAACGCTTTGCTATGAACATTCTGATTAATTTCCGGGCTGCAGACGCTCATCCGCCTGCTTCGGCCGGGTTGTAAATCTGCTGAGAAATGATCATTTTGAACCGATAGCAGCCTTTTTCTCTTCATGAAACAGGCCACGCCACCGTCTCCGATCCACATCATCGTTTTTCTGTTCGTCACCGGTTCTGCAGGATTGGAATTTTCTCAAAGAGCTCCCGGACGGCGTACCAGCCGGGCTCTTGCTTCAGGTCAGGCGAGTAAAGATCCTTTACCAGGCGCACGCCATCTTTCCTGAGCCTGAAAAGAGCTTCGTTGGACAAATGAAAGTACTCTATGTCCGTGTCCATCCATTTTTTGGCGGGGCGGATGAGGACCTTCTTCTTCCGGGGATTTCCGGCGGCGTCTGTGTTCTGCTCATATTCCTTTTTCATCCGCTCTATGCATTCCAGAATCTCCGCTTCACTGCGGGTGCCTAGATTGCGGATCTTTCGCAGCCCCTTATCATTATCCTCGATCAGCGCCAGAATTTCCCCCACGGTGCTGCATCCGGCGCGCTTCAGGCAGTTGTAGGACCGCACGGAAAGATTCAGCGCGGAGACATCTATATCCATCCAGCCGTTATCAGGCTTTGTTTCCGGCTCCTTTTTCCAGATACTCGTGTTCTTGATATCGTACATATTCAACGCCCCCATCTGTGTCCATCAGCGTAGACAGCACGGTATGACACCCCATACGGCGGACACCCCGCTGGCTCCGATAGACGGTATTCGCAAAAAACTCCAGACTTTTTGTATTGGGAGCAAAGCCTACGGCATGGATTCTGCAATCGCCGGTCACACTATAGATCTGGCGGATCAACCGGCTGTCGGCCAAATAAGCGACCATCTCCTCGTAATATTCCGGCACGCACTCGATATCCAGGAAAAAACGGGTTCCGTTCGGGACGCTGGTCGAATCAATTACTGTCTGAAATCCCCGGATGATCCCCTTTTCCTGCATAGCATCCATGCGAGTCTTGACAGAGACCCGTGAGATACCTACCAGTTCGCCAATTTCCTTATAAGTAAGCCTGGCGTTATCCTTTATGATGTCCAGGATCTTGTTATCTGTCTCGTCAAGACCTTCAATGTGCATAAGCAGCTCCTTCATACATGTGCATTCCCCCTGCAGAGGAGAATAACCCCTGCAGAGGGGAATAACCCCTGCAGAGGAGAATAACCCCTGCAGAGGGGAATAACCCCTGCAGAGGAGAATAACATCTTCCACTAAGGTGGTATGGCGTCGACTCCATGTAATGATTATAAATGGAAAAAAGTGAGGATGCAATACCCTCACTTTCTTTACGTAATTCTGTTCTTGCGTTTTGTTTGTTTTCCACGGACTTTTCTGCTATATGTCGTTTTCTGTTCTGCGCTTCGGCGATTTGTTCACTGGCCCCTTCCCTCTGGACATTTACAACCCAAATTTTCCGCCGCCTCCCGGCATTACAGGCTGTTTTTCCTGGAAATGTGCATACAAACTGCCTTCCAGAAGCTTTACAACCCAAAATCCAGCCTGAAAGCGGACACTGACAAGCGATTTTGGGTTGTAAACATTTGCAGAACACTTCAATTTGAACATTCTAGGAAAATTCCTGGCTGTGAGCGCTCATCGCCTGCTTCGGCCGGGTTGTAAATCCACCGTCGATCGCGGTTTTTGCACACTTCCTACAGATCACGATATTTCCGTCTTCATATTTCCGTCTTCATATTTCTGTCTTCATCTCGCAACCTG